>NZ_RAWQ01000075.1:0-40095 GCF_003668965.1 Corallococcus sp. AB030 | reverse complement strand
TGAGCGTCTCGTGGGCTCGGAGATGTGTATAAGATACAGCCGTGGCGCTGGCCGCCGTCGCGGCGTTGGCCGCCGAGCCCGCCGCGGGCCCCTGGACGAAGAAGGTCCAGGCCGGCAAGGACCTCTACGCGACGCTGAAGACGAGCCAGGGCGTCATCACCGTGAAGCTCTTCTCCAAGGACGCGCCCAAGACGGTGGAGAACTTCGTGGGTCTGGCCACGGGCGAGAAGGCCTGGACGGATCCGAAGACGGGCGACCCGGTGAAGGGCAAGCCGCTCTACGCCGGCACCGTCTTCCACCGCGTCATCCCGGGCTTCATGATTCAAGGCGGCGACCCCACCGGCACCGGCCGGGGTGACCCGGGCTTCCGCTTCGAGGACGAGTTCCAGAGCGGCCGCGGCTTCGACAAGCCGGGCATCCTGGCCATGGCCAACGCGGGCCCCAACACCAACGGCAGCCAGTTCTTCATCACCACCGCCACGCCCGCGCACCTCACCGGCCGCCACACCATCTTCGGCGAGGTCGTCACCGGCTACGACGTGGTGGAGAAGATTGGCACCGTGCCGCGCAGCGCGCAGGACCGCCCGCAGACGCCCGTGGTCCTGGAAACGGTGACGCTGAGTGAGAAGGCGCCCAAGAAGCCGGCCGCGCCCAAGCCCGCCGCCCCCAAGAAGGGCACCCCGCAATGAGCTTCATGGAGCTGGCCCACGCGGGCACGGAGCTGTTCGGCACCTTCCAGACGACGGAGGGGCGCATCGTGGTGCGCCTGTTCTCCAAGGACTCGCCCAAGACGGTGGAGAACTTCGTGGGGCTGGCCACCGGGGAGAAGCCCTGGAAGGACCCGGTGACGTTCCAGCCCCAGCACGGCCGCCCGCTCTACGACGGGACGCTCTTCTTCCGCTGCATCAAGGACTTCATGATTCAGGGCGGGGACCCGACCAGCCGGGGCAACAACGGGCCGGGCTTCCGTTTCGAGGATGAGTTCCAGAGCGGCCGGCGTTTCGACAAGAAGGGTGTTCTGGCCATGGGCAACACGGGCCCCAACACCAACGGCAGTCAGTTCTTCATCACCGCGGCGCCGCAGCCCCACCTGGACAACCGGTACACCATCTTCGGCGAGGTGGTGGAAGGGCAGGACGTGGTGGACCGCATCGCCAATGAGCTTCCCAAGGATTCAAGCGACCGTCCCCGCCGGGACGTGCGCATCCAGACGTTGACCATCTCCACGGCGCGGCCTTCGTAAGCAGTCCGCCGCCGTACCCTGGCAGTTCCCACGGGGCCTTCCCGAAGTCGGAGTCGGAAGGCCCACTGATCATCTCCGGAAGTATGGCCTCTCAGTCCCAGAAGAAGACCCCTCGCGCTGGCTTCGCCGCGCTCATCGGCCGGCCCAACGTGGGCAAGAGCACGCTGCTCAACGCGCTCACAGGCGAGAAGATCGCCATCGTTTCGCCCAAGCCGCAGACCACCCGCAACCGCATCCTGGGCGTGGTGACGCGTCCGGAAGGGCAGGTGGCGTTCATCGACACTCCCGGCATCCACCAGGCCAAGGGAGAGCTCAACCGCTACATGGTGGAGGCCGCCATCTCCGCGGCCGAGGAGGTGGACCTGGTCCTCTTCCTCATCGAGCCGCCCCAGGGCGAGACGCTGGACGTGACGCCGGGCAACCGCGCCATCCTCGAGCGGCTGGAGAAGGTGGGCAAGCCCACCTTCCTGGTCATCAACAAGATCGACTCCATCCCCAAGGCGAAGCTGCTGCCGCTCATCGCGCTCTACGGCCAGGAGTTCCCCTTCGCGGAGGTGGTGCCCATCTCCGCGCGGGAGAAGGACGGCGTGGACCACCTGTTCCAGGTCGTGCTGGGCCACCTGCAGGAGGGCGAGCCCCTCTTCGCGGAGGACATGCTCACGGACCAGCAGGAGCGCGTGCTGGTGGCGGAGTACATCCGCGAGCAGGTGCTCCGGCACTGCCGTCAGGAGATTCCGTACTCCACCGCGGTGCTGGTGGACGTGTTCGACGAATCCGAGCGCGAGCCGCGCCCCGGCACGCCCCCCGGCCAGCTGGGCGGCCTCATCCGCATCGCGGCGTCCATCTACGTGGAGCGCGACAGCCAGAAGGCCATCCTGATTGGCAAGCAGGGGCAGATGCTGAAGCTCATTGGCACGGACGCTCGCAAGTCCGTGCAGCGCCTGCTGGGTGCGCACGTGTACCTGGACCTGCGCGTGCGCGTGGAGGCCCGCTGGAGCGAGCGCGCCGCGGGTCTGAGGAAGCTGGGTTACGAGTGATGTCGCCGCGGAAGTTTGTGTCGCTGACGTCGTTGCATTCGAAGTCGTCGTCGCTGTCGAAAGAGACTCCATGAAGCCGCTGGTCGCCATTGTCGGTCGCCCCAACGTGGGCAAGAGCACGCTGTTCAACCGCCTGGTGGGCCGCCGTATCGCGCTCGTGCAGGACGAGCCCGGCGTCACCCGCGACCGGCACTACTCCGACGCGGAGTGGGAGGGCCGCGCCTTCACCCTCATCGACACGGGCGGCTTCGTCCCCGGTGAGAAGGACACGCTGCTCAAGCAGGTGCGCGAGCAGGCGCAGTTCGCGGTGGAGGAGTGCGACGTCATCATCTTCGTCGTGGATGCCCGCGCGGGCATGACGACGGCGGACGAGGCCGTCGCCAACTACCTGCGCAAGTCGGGCAAGCCCGTCGTCGTGGCGGCCAACAAGCTGGACAACGAGACCGGGCTGATGCAGTCGCTGTCCGGCGAGTTCTTCCGCCTGGGCCTGGGCGACGTGAACGCCATGTCCGCCGAGCACAACCTCGGCATGGGCAGCCTGATGGACTCCGTGGTGTCCAAACTCCCGGAGAAGCAGGAGGGCGAGGACTCGGAGGCGCCGCCGGACGACGGGAAGATCCGCGTGGCCATCATCGGCCGGCCCAACGTGGGCAAGAGCACGCTGGTCAACGCCATCCTCAAGGAGAAGCGCGTCGTCACCAGCGAGGTCGCCGGCACCACGCGTGACCCCATCGACTCGGAAGTCACGTACAAGGGCAACCAGCTCATCCTCACGGACACCGCGGGCATCCGGCGCAAGAAGACCATCGCGCACCAGGTGGAGCAGTACTCCGTCATCGCGGCGCTGAAGGTGCTGGAGCGCAGCGACGTGGCGGTGCTGCTGATGGACGCCACGGAGCCCGCGGTGGACCAGGACGCGAAGCTCGCGGGCCTGTCCATGGACCGCGGTCGCGCGCTGGTCATCGTGGTGAACAAGTGGGACCTCATCGCGGAGGACAAGCGCCGCCAGGAGGCCTTCCGCGAGGACCTCAAGATCGCCCTCAAGTTCGTGGGCTACGCGCCGGTCATCTTCACGTCCGCCCTGCACGGCTCCAAGGTGGAGAAGGTCGTGGACGTGGCGGTGGAGCTGGCCAAGCAGTTCCGCTTCCGGGCGCCCACCCCGCAGCTCAACAAGCTGCTGGATTACATGGTGGACAACAACCCGGCGCCCATCGTGAAGAGCAAGCCGCTGCGCCTGTACTACATCGCCCAGGTGGCGGCGGCCCCGCCGACCTTCACCCTCACCTGCAACGAGCCGCAGGGCGTGCCGGACATGTACAAGCGGTACATCACCAACCAGATCCGCAAGACGTTCGATTTGCGGGTCCCCATCCGCCTGCTCTTCCGCGAGCGGCCAGGCAAGGCCAAGCGCGAGGCGCGCAAGAAGCCGCACCTGGCCGGCAAGGGTGGCAAGGGCGGGAAGCGGGCAGGGCGCGACTGACCGCGCTCGCGCGTTGACACTCCCAGCGGGCGCTCTTTACAGTGCGCCGCTTTCCCAGAGCGAAGAGCACCGTCGAGCCGGAGAGAGGTCCCCTCATCGTGGCCCAGCAGAAGACCGAGAAGATTCGCCAGCAGGAGCTTCGTCAGCCGGACGCCTTCCAGAAGGCGGGAGCGGACGCGCGGGACTGGCTGATGCAGCGCCAGAAGTTCCTCGCCATCGGCGCGGGCGTGCTCGTGCTGGGCGCGGTGGGCGTGGCCATCGCCAGTGAGGTCTCCAAGCGCGGCGAGGAGACTGCCTCCATGGCCCTGGGCCAGGCGCTCACCGTCCTGGACCGCCCCGTGACGGGCGTGGACCCGGCGGACCCGTCCGCCACGGAGCCCCCGTTCCCCACGGAGGGGGCCCGCGACGAGGAGGTCGTGAAGCAGCTGGCCGCCTTCCGCAAGGAGCACGGCGGCACCCGCTCGGCGACGACGGCCGCCCTGCCGCAGGCCAAGGCCGAGTTCCGGCTGGGCAAGAACGACGACGCCCTGGCGTCCCTGGACGTCTTCCTCAAGGGCGCCCCGGAGAACGACGCCCTGCGCGCGAGCGCCCTGGAAGGCCAGGGCTACGCCTACGAGGCCAAGGGTGACTACGCCCAGGCCATCACCTCCTTCGAGGCGATGGAGAAGGCGGACACCGGCGAGTACCTGGTCGGCATGGGCGCGTACCACAAGGCGCGCATGCTCATTCTGCAGGGCAAGAAGGACGACGCCGCCCAGGTGCTGTCGAAGATTCCGACGGACCACCCGGGCAGCGCCGCGGCCCGTCAGGCCACCGAGCGCATGGCGGTGCTGGCCGCGGAGGGCGTGAAGGTGCCCACTCCGGCACCTCCCGCCGCGCCGGCCACGGACTCGGGTCAGCCGTAGCGCGCTCATGACCATGCGGCTTGCTCGGTGGAAGCGGTGGGTGGGAATGGTGGCCGGGGTAGGGCTCCTGGCCGGGTGCGCGACGGCGCCGCTGTACGGCAACCCGGAGCTGCCCGCGGCGCCCCGTCAGCCGCCGGTGGATTTCTTCCAGGTGAACTGGTGGACGGGGCTCGTCGACAAGGTCCCGCTGCTGGAGTACTCGCCGCGCGAGCCCGCCTCTCCGGTGTACGACCCGGACAGCCGGAACGTCATCGTGCAGACGCGTGACGGTTATGTCCGCGCGGTGGGGCCGGACGCGAAGGTGTCCTGGACCTTCCGCACGGGGGCCCGGGCGCTCGCGGGCGGCCTGGTCAGCGAGGGCGTCGTCTACCTGCCGGGCGGGGATGGCGTGCTGTACGCGCTGGACGGACGCACCGGCGCGGTGAAGTGGAAGTACGCCACCAGCGAGTCCCTGGCCACGGTGCCGGTGCTCGCGGACGGCCTGGTGCTGGTGGCCACGGACACCGACACGGTGTTCGCGGTGAAGGCCACGGACGGCACCTGGGTGTGGCAGTACCGGCGCGATCCGCCGTCCGGCTTCACCATCCGGGGCGCCTCCGCGCCGAAGGTGGACCAGGACACCGCGTACGTCGGCTTCTCCGACGGCTTCCTCGTCGCCCTCAAGGTGGAGGACGGCGGCGTCGTCTGGGAGAAGTCCCTGTCGGGCGCGGGCACGGAGTTCCTGGACGTGGACACCACGCCCGCCATCGACTCGGCGGGGCGGCTGTATGTGGCCTCGTACAAGAACGGCCTGTACGCCCTGGAGGCGGACACCGGCGCCGTCATCTGGAACGCCAGCGTGGGTGGCCTGACGTCGCTCCTGTCGCGCGGCGAGGTGGTGTTCGCCACTGGCGACGGCCGCCTGGACGCCTACCTGGGAGAGACGGGGAAGCTCATCTGGTCGCTCCCCCTCAAGGACAAGACGGCGTTCGCTCCGGTGTTGGCGCGGGGAATGCTCCTGGTGCCCAACGAGCGTGCGCTGCTGTTCGTGGATCCGACGACGGGCAAGTCGCGCCTGGCGTGGAACCCGGGCGTGGGCATCTCCGCGCCGCCGTTCGTGGTGGGCTCGCGGGTGTACGTGCTGTCCAACAACGCGTACCTGTACGCGCTGGACATGAACGACGTGAAGAAGGGGCCGCGCGGGTGACGCGCGCCGTGCCCCGGACGGTGCGGGTGGTGGCCGCGCTGATTCCCAGGCCCGGTCCGGAAGACGGCGGGCCGCGGTACCTGGTCCAGCAGCGCCTTCCCGGTGGGAGCCGCGCGCTCCTCTGGGAGTTCCCCGGCGGCAAGGTGGAGGCGGGCGAAACGGACGAGGCCGCTCTCGCGCGCGAGTGCCGCGAGGAGCTGGACGTGGAGCTGTCCGTGGGCCGCCGCCTGTGGGAGGGCCGGCACACGTACCCGGACCTCACGGTGGAGCTGGTGCTGCTCGCGGCCACGATTGTGTCCGGTGAGCCGAAGCCGCTGGGCGCGCACCAGCTGGCGTTCCACACGCCCACGGAGATGCAGGCGCTGCCGTTCTGCGAGGCGGACGTGCCGCTCCTGGATGATCTGCTGGCGGGAAGGCTGGGTGCGCTCGATTGATGCTGTTGCACACGTTCCAGCTCATCCCCGGCGTGGGGCCGTGGCGCGAGAAGGACCTGTGGTCCAAGGGCATCCGGACCTGGGATGACTTCCCGGACGGCGGCATCGTCATCAGCCGCAAGGCGGACACGGCGGCCCGCGAGCGCATCGCGGAGGCCCGGGCGGCGCTGGCCCGGCGCGACTTGAAGGACCTGGCCCGCATGGTGCCGCCACGCGAGCACTGGCGTCTGTTCCCGGAGTTCCAGGACGACGCCGTCTACTTCGACATCGAGACGGACGGCAGCAAGACGCAGGTGCCCACGGTGGTGAGCCTGTTCGACGCCGCGGGGCTGCACGTCTTCATCCAGGGCCGGAACATGGACGCGCTGCCAGAGGCCATGGCGAAGCGGCGGCTGTGGGTGACGTTCAACGGCTCGTGCTTCGACGTGCCGGTGCTGAAGGAGTACTTCGGCGAGAAGAACTTCCCGGTGCCGGAGGCGCACATCGACCTGCGCTTCGTGACGCGGCGGCTGGGGATGGGCGGCGGGCTGAAGGAGATCGAGGAGAAGCTGGGCGTGGGACGGCCGCCGCACCTGAAGGGGGCGAACGGCTACGACGCGGTGTTGCTGTGGCGTGCGTACCTGCGGCGCGGCGACGTGGAGGCCCTGCGCTACCTGGTCGAGTACAACCTCTACGACTCGTTCCAGCTCCGGTCGCTGATGGACCTTGCGTACAACAAGGGCGCGGACGACCTGAACCTGGACGTCCCCCGGCTGAAGGTCTTCGAGCGCGGCGACCTGCTGTACGACGTGAGCCGGCTGCTCCTGGAGTTGGGCCCCACCGAGCGCGACGTGGACACGCTCGCGCGCGTGCGGGCCATGGAGCAGGATTCCTGAGCGGCCAGGTCGTGCCTTGGGTTGGCCGGCCGCGGCCCGGCACGCCGTGGGGCATCCCCAGCCGCCGCGTGGCGCTCACCCGGATCACGACCCTGCCGGTGATGGACGCGGAGTGGGCGGGTGACGGCTTCGTGCTGCCTCCCGCGGCCTCGGGCTCGGACGTCGCGGTGGGGCTGGCCGTGGGAATGCGGCGCCTGGCCGTGCTCGGGGCGCGGGAGTCCTGGCCGCCGGAGCGTGCGCTGGAGCTGCCCAGGACCGCGGGGCTCGTGGCGTTGCATCCGTCGCTCGGGTGCGCGGCGGTGCTGGGCCCGGGGCGCATCGAGATGGTGGGCCGTGCGCTGGACGGGAGTCCGGTGGACACGCCCGCGCGGACCTGGACGCGGAACACGCAGGCCCTGGGGTTCGACATCACCGGCGAGGGCCTGTGGACGAGCGGCGTCCAGGATGGGCGGGCGTCGCTGCGCGTCCTGGATGCCCGAACGTTATCGGACGTAGCGGGGACGGAGGCGGGGCTCGAGCTCGGGGCGCCGACGCTGGGTGAAGACGACCTGGACGGGCTGCACGAATGGATGCCGCATCCGAGCCTGCCGGTGATGGGCGTGGCGGTGAGCCTGGGCCAGGAGGGCACGTGGCTCACGTTCGTGGAGCGCGGCGCCACGGGGCTCGTGCGTGGCGCGGCGGTGGCTTCGGTGGAGGCGCCGTTCTATCCGGCGGGGTTCCTTCTGGACGGCTCGGGCTTCGTTGGCGTGGGCGGCACCTGGGTGCGGCGCTGGACGTACCCGGAGGCCACGCTGGCGGCGGAGTTCCTGCTGCCGGAGCAGGGCACGCTCGCCACGGGGTACAGCGGGCTGGTGACGGAGCGGGCGGTGCTGGTGGCGGTGGAGGACCTGTTGGAGGCGGGGGAGTGGTACCTGCTTCAACTGGACCCCGCGTCGCTGCGGCCCGTGTGCGCGTGGGAGCTGCCGTTGTCCACGGAGGCCGTCACGTCGGTGCACCTGTTGCCCGGCGGCTTCATTCTGTCGCCGGAGGACGGCCAGCTCTGGCGCCTGCCAGACGAGGTCCTCTCCGCGCGGTGAACACAGACGGCGCGGATTGTTCACGCGCGCGTGGAATGGCTCGGAGGCCTGTCTGTAAGGTCCGGGACCATGAGCGATCCGAACTTCGTGAATCAGGGCCCTGGAGCCATTCCGCCGACGCCGGAGGCCGAGCCGCCGAAGGCACCGTCTCGGGGCAAGGTCCTGGGCATCCTGGTCGCGCTGATGGTCGTGGGCGTGGTCGGTTCGTACTTCGGCCTGAGGCGGCAGTCCGAGGCGCCGGTGGTGACGGCAACGCCCGTCGTGGACGCTGGCGTGGCGGAGGTGCCTCCGGAGGTGTCGCTGCCGGAGAGCGACGGCCGCATCCGCGACCTGGTGGGCAAGCTGTCGGTGGACCCGGAGTTGGCGAAGTGGCTCCAGGAGCGCGACCTGGCGCGCCGGTTCACCGCGTCCGTGAGCAACATCGCTGAAGGCGAGAGTCCTCGGGCTTCGCTGTTGTTCATGGCGCCCGTGGGGGCGTTCCAGGTGGGCGCGGCCGGGGCGAACGGGCGCTCGGAGATCGCGCCGTTGAGCTACGCGCGCTACGACCTGGTGGCGCGGGTGCTGGGGTCGCTGGACGCGTCCGGCGCGGCGATGGTGTACCGGGAGCTGAAGCCGCTCTTCGATCAGGCGTACCGGGAGACTGCACCGCCGGATCAGCACTTCGAGACGGCGTTCGGCCGAGCCATCCAGCACCTGTTGGTGGTGCCGGTGCCGAAGGGGCCGGTGGAGGTGGAGTCCAAGGGCGCGCTGTATGTCTATGCGTCGCCGGAGCTGGAGGGCCTGAGCAAGGCCCAGAAGCACCTGCTGCGGATGGGCCCGGGGAACATGCGGCTCATCCAGGCGAAGCTGCGGGAGCTGCGCACGGCGCTGAACCTGCCGACCCCGGCACCGGCCACGCCCGAGCCGTTGCCGGATCAGGCGCCGGGGCAGTCCGAAACGCAGGAGTGACGGCTACCTGGACTTCTTCTTGCCGCCCTTGGCGGGCGGCGGAGGCGGCTTGGGCTTTTCCTTGTCGCCGATGATCTGGAACGAAGCCCGGAGGTCCTCGACGTCGCGGCCGAGCGAGTCCTGGAACGACGTGCCGGTCTGCGAGTCCACGACGAGGGTGTACGAGTAGCCGGTCTTGAGCGGCTGCGGCAGGTGGATGCGGTACACGAGGCCGTCATCGGCCTCGGACACGGAGTCGTCGGAGACCATGGCCCGGTCGGCTTCGTCCATGAGCCGGACGCGGTAGTTCTTGAGGCCCAGGGTGCTGCGCAGCTCCAGGTCGGAGGTGGGCTCCACGAGCGGCTTTTCCTCCAGAGCCAGGGGGATGAGCGCGGAGCCACCATCCGGCGACAGGTACTGGAGCGTGAAGACCACGGCCTCGGGACCCGAGTCCGGGGCCGCCGTGGCGCTGGTAACGCCGCCGTCCACGGGGGCCTGGGCCGTCTTGTCAGGGCAGCCCGTCAGCAGGGCCGCGGTGAGGCCGCAAAGCGCGGCGAGTCCGGTTCGTCGGAAGAGGCGCATGGGGCGGCAAGGTACGTTCCGGAGCCGGGCTCGGGAAGCACGAGATTCCACGGCCGATGCCGGGCGGTTGGTGGCCGACGATATGTTCGGCGATGGGTGGACGCATGGCTGGAGGCGTACCTGGACCACGTCGATGAGCCCGGCGACACATGAACGGCGGAACCAAGGCGCGGGCTGGGCCGGTTACGCGAACGTCCATGGAGGCCCTGGGCGGGCCGGGGAAGCGCCTGGAATCCTTGGGGGACCCCCAGTCATAAGGTCTGATAAGAAGCGTTATGTAAACTAAGCCTCTGGGGCCTAGGTGGGGGTCGTTGAGGATCGTCCCTGCCCGGCGCCGTGGCACCATGGCCGCGCTTTCCGCCGGTTCTGGTTCACGACGAGGCTCCTTCGGCGCATGGACTCCCCTCATTCCGGCGACGTCACCCGGGGCTCGCTTGGCGAGGTCGCGCAGGTCTTCCTCCGGCTGGGTCTGACGGCCTTCGGGGGCCCTGCCGCGCACATCGCGATGATGGAAGACGAACTCGTTCGGCGGCGCCGGTGGCTGTCCCCTGAGGAGTTCCTCGACCTGCTGGGCGCCACCAACCTCATCCCGGGCCCGAACTCC
Source organism: Corallococcus sp. AB030 (assembly GCF_003668965.1). Taxonomy (NCBI): domain Bacteria; kingdom Pseudomonadati; phylum Myxococcota; class Myxococcia; order Myxococcales; family Myxococcaceae; genus Corallococcus; species Corallococcus sp. AB030. The sequence continues at coordinate 29,746 of NZ_RAWQ01000075.1, read as the reverse complement.
ACGGAGCTGGCCATCCACCTCGGCCACCGGCGTGCCGGCTGGCCCGGACTGCTCGTGGCCGGCACGTGCTTCATCGTCCCGGCGATGCTCCTGACGCTCGCGGCGGCGTGGGCCTACGTGCGTTTTGGCACCCTGCCGCAAGCCGGCGCCCTGCTGTACGGCGTGAAACCCGTCATCCTTGCCGTGGTGCTCCAGGCCCTGTGGGGCCTCGGTAAGACGGCCCTGACGACGCGCCCCCGGATCGCCGTGGCCGCCGGTTCAGCCGTGGCGAGTGCTCTTGGCGTCAACGAACTGCTCATCCTGGCCCTGGCCGGCGGTTCCCTGGCGGCCTGGAACCACTTTCGATCCGCTCCAGCTTCCAGGTCGGCGCTCACGCTGACGCCTTTCGCCCTCCACGGCGTCACAGTCATGGCTGCCACGGCCGCCGTGCCGTTCAGCTTGGGTGGCCTCTTCCTGTTCTTCCTCAAGGTCGGCAGCGTGCTGTTCGGCAGCGGCTACGTCCTGCTTGCCTTCCTCCGAGCGGATCTCGTCGAACGCTGGGGCTGGCTCACCGAGGCCCAGCTCCTGGACGCGGTGGCCGTGGGCCAGTTCACGCCGGGCCCTGTCTTCACCACGGCGACATTCATCGGCTACCTGGTGGGCGGAACGCCCGGCGCGGGGCTCGCGACGCTGGGCATCTTCCTGCCCGCCTTCGTCTTCGTGGCGCTGAGCGGCCCCCTGGTGCCCCGGCTTCGCCGGTCTCGGACCGCGGGTGCGGTGCTCGATGGCGTCAACGCGGCGTCGCTGGCCCTCATGGCCGTGGTGACATGGCAGCTGGGACGCGCGGCATTGGTGGATGGCTGGACGGTGGCCCTGGCCGTGTTCGGCGCGGTGTTGCTTCTTCGCTGGCGGGTCAACTCGGCCTGGCTGGTGTTGGGCGGTGCCGCCGCCGGGCTAATGAAGAGTGTTCCGTGGTTTTGGTGACCCGCGACGCGAGAACCTTTCTCTTTGGCTTCGGCCGTCGAGAAGATCGCTCAGGGAGAGCGCCTTCCCGTCCTGAGGACCTCAGGCCTCCCACACGCCTGGGGCGCTCCGGAGTGCTTTGGAGAGTGACTCCCGCGCCCGCCGGAGGGCCACGTCCGCGCGCCGGGTGGCGGCGGACAGCAGCCACACTGGTGGGCCGCCCGGGAGTTCCTCCTCCAGCACCAGGCGCGGGTCCCCTTCCGCGAGCAGCGCCGGGAGCACGCTCCGCCCCAGACCCGCGACGCAGGCAGCCCTGATTCCAAGCAGCGTGTCGCACTCCACGAGGGACTCCGCGTCCTCAGGGACAGCCTTCCACCAGCGCATGGAGGATCGGGTGCGCAGGTTCCCTGATGGCAGGACCCAGGCCGCCGAGTCTTGCCTTGCGGCCCGCGCCCGGAACACTCCGAGCCGCAGCCTCCCCAGTTGCTGTCCCCGCAGCGCACCGCCCGGCGTGTGACTCGGCCGTAAGGCCAGATCCGTCACCCCGGGCTCCAGCGCCAGTTCGCTCTCGGAGATGCGCACCTGGACCCGCTGCGCGAAGCCGCACGTGCGCAGCGCGCCGAACAGCAGTGACGCCAGCACTTCATTCGTGGTGATGACGAGCCGGCCTGCGCGCGCCCGGCGCTGCTCCTCGATGAGTGCCCCCACGTCCAGGGCGTGGGGGTGCATGCGGCCCGCGCGCTCGGCAATGGCGAGGCCGAGCGGCGTCGGGCGCAACGTCGCCCCACGCAGGAAGAGCGGCACCCCGAGCACGCGCTCGAGGGCGTCCACCCGCCGCGAGATGGTCGAGTGGCGCAGCGAGAGCTCGCGCGCCGCGCCCACGACGCTCCCCGTGCGCACCAGCGCCTCCACCGTCTGCAGGTCGTCCCAGGCGATGTGCATGAACGCACATGCTGTGCGCGTCCGCGGGCGTCGTCAACGTCGGGGGCTGGGGCTATCTCTCGGGGCGTGGCAATGACGCCACTCCCGCAGGAGCAACACATGGTCCCTGTCCCTCACGACAACGAGCACGAGACGCCCTCTGACGTGCAGGCGCTGTGTGACCCCGAGACTGGGACGTGCGCGCTCCCCGGCGCGGCGCAGACGAGCGCCGGGCCGAGCGCCGAGGGGCCCGTGGGAGAAGTGCTCTATGTGGGGGACCCGATGTGCTCCTGGTGCTGGGGGGGATCGCCCGGCCTCCGCGAACTGGAGGCGGAGGCAATCCGCAGGGGTATCCCCTTCCGCATCCGGGTGGGCGGGCTCCGTGCAGGAGGCGGGGACCCCTGGAACGAGCGGTTCAAAGGCTTCCTGCGCCACCACTGGGAAGAGATTGCCGCGCGCACCGGGCAGCCGTTCTCCACCCGGTTCCTCGACCGGGCGGAGTTCAACTACGACACCGAGCCTGCGTGCCGCGCGTTCCTCGTCATGCGCGGGATGCTCGAGGAGATGCCGGGACCGGAGACGCGCGCGTACGAGGTGTTTGCCTCCATGCAGCGGAAGTTCTACGCCGACGGAGAGGACCCGACCGTGGCGGCCTTCTACGAGAGCATCTGCGCCGCGCACGGCCTCGACTTCAGGGTGTTCCTGAACCGGTTCGACCATGCGGACGCGAAGCGGGCGACGGCGAACGAGTTCCAGGAGGTCCGGGCCCTGGGCGTGAGCGGGTTCCCCACCGTGCTCTTCCGTGGCGGCGCCGGCCTCGAAGTGCTCGCGAGCGGCTTCATGACCGGACCGCGCATGCTCGAAGCGCTCGCTCGGGCGACGAAGCGGGCAAGGAGCGAGGCGTGAAGCTCGGACGCCGTGCGCTGGTGCGCGGCGGCGCCCAGCTGTTGGGGCTCACCGTGCTCGGCTGTTCCCCTCCTCCAAAGCCTGCGCCCGTCGCTGACGTCCGCCTGCGCCCGCTCTCGTCCTTGCCGGTCACGGAGCTGCCCTGGCTGCGCCTGCACGACCACTTCATCGCCACCGTGGGCCCCAGCGCAGGCCAGGGACGCCCGCTCGGCAGCCTTCTGGTCCTGGCGGATGCCACCTTCGCGCCGCGCTCGCGCTTCCCGCTCCACCCGCACCGGGAGATGGAGATTCTGAGCATCGTCCTCAGCGGCGAGCTGAGCCACCACGGGGACCAGTCCCACGGGGCGACCCTGCGCCCACGCGAGGTGCAGTTGATTTCGGCCCGGGACGGCATGGTCCACGCCGAGGGCAACGAGACGGATGAAGACACGCGGATGCTTCAGCTGTGGTTCACCCCCAAGCAGCACGGCGGTGCACCCGCCTACTTCCGCCGCTCCGTACCGCACGATGCACGAGGAGGCCGCCACCTGATGGCCGGGGACGAGGTGATGCCCCTTCGGAGCGACGCGCGCGTGTGGTGGCTGGACCTGGCGGCGGGACAGGACACCGCACTCGAGGTGGCCCCGGGACGTGCCGGCTATCTGCTGTCCCTGGATGCCGCCCTGCAACTGGGGCAAGGGCGAGTCCTCGCCAGGGGCGAGGGGGCACAGCTGCACCGGGGAGGCCTGACGCTGCGCTCCTCGCAGGACTGCAACGCGCTCTGGATTGACGTCGCGGCCTGACATTCCAGAGAGACTGGCTGGGGTTCATTGGGGCCCGTCCTCTCTGCCCCTGGGCCCCTTACGCATACGTCGTCTGCGACATGCTGGGCGCCTGCCAAACGCAGACGCCCAGCGCCTCGTCAGAGACTCAGTCCCTGCACTTGCACGGGCGTGAGGCGGTACGAGCCATGTGACAGCTCTGTCTCACGGTGTGTCACCGGGTCATGTAAAATCCTGAAAACGGCCCAAATCCGCTAAACGCTTGATTTTCTTAGGACTGGTGCGGCGCCGGTTGGAGGATTCTTGCTGCCCCCCGTCCATCAGCTCGTCGAGCGACGAGCGACCGAACTTTCCTCCCAGATCGCCGTTGCCTCCCGGGTCCGCTCCCTCACCCACGCCGCGCTGAATGCGCACGCGAACCGGGTGGCCCATGCGCTGATCGCCCGAGGCGCCGGACCGGATGTCCTCGTCGGCGTCTGCCTTCCGCGAAGCGTTGAGCTGGTCGCATCCGTCCTGGGTGTTCTCAAGTCCGGCGCGGCCTGGCTTCCCCTGGACCCGTCCGCCCCTCCCGAACGCCTGCGATACATGGCCGCTTCGGCGGGAGCACGATTCGTCATCGGCACGGGGCCGGCGGTGGAGCGGCTCGCGGCGGACGGCCTCCAGATCCTCGCTCCGGAGGCACTGGAGCTCCAGTCGTTCCCGGACGTGAACCCGGGCGTCACCGTCCAGCCGGATCACCTCGCGTACGTGATCCACACCTCGGGCTCCACCGGACTGCCCAAGGGCGTGATGATCAGCCACCGGGCGCTGTCCGCGTTCACCGGGTACCACCTCGACACGTTTGGCCTGTCGCCCGCGGATCGCATTGGCGTGGTGGCCTCGCCCGGCTTCGACGCCTTCGTCATGACGCTCCTGCCGTCGCTGGCTGCGGGGGCTCGACTGGAGCTCCCGCCCGACGAGGAGACCCGACTGTCGCCCCAGAGGCTGCAGGACTGGCTCCTGGCTCGGGACATCACCTGCATCTTCCTTCCCACACCGCTGGCCGAACGCGTCCTCCCGCTGTCCTGGCCCGAGTCCTGCGCCTTGCGCCTGATCCTCACCGGCGGCGACCGGCTGCACCTGCACCCCAGGCCCGGGCTGCCGTTCCAACTCGTGAACGGCTACGGCCCCGCCGAATGCACCATCTACAGCACGTCCGGGACCGTTCCTCCCGGTGACGCATCGGCCGGGGAACGGCTGCCCTCCATTGGCCGTCCCATCGGTGGCGTGGAGGTGCATGTCCTCGGTCCGGAGCTGCGGCCCGTTGCGGATGGCGAGACCGGTGAGTTGTTCATCGGCGGCCCAGGTTTGGCTCGCGGTTACGTGGGCTCGCCGGACCTGACCGCGGACCGCTTCATTCCGGATCCGTTCTCCCGGTTCGGCGGCGAGCGGCTGTACCGCACGGGGGACCTGGGTCGCCGGTTGCCGGATGGCTCGCTGGAGTTCCATGGCCGTTCCGACCGGCAGGTGAAGGTCCGTGGCATCCGCATCGAGCCCGCGGAGATCACCGCCGCGCTGCTGACCCATCCGCACGTCGGGGCCGCGCACGTCATGGCGCGGAGCGAGGGCCAGGACGTCTTCTTAGTGGCGTGGTTCGCGCCCAAGGACGCTCGGGCCGTTCCCGGGACGGAGCAGCTCCGCGAGCACCTCCGCGCCTGGCTCCCCGAGGCCATGCTGCCCCGGACCTTCGTCGTCGTGGACGCCCTACCCCTCGGCCCCACCGGCAAGGTCGACGCCCAGGCGCTTCCCACGCCCGAAGCCCACGCGACCCGAAGCAGCGCCTATGTCGCGCCTCGCACGGAGCTGGAGCGTGGACTCGTCCAGGTGTGGCAGGAGGAGCTGCGCCTGGAGCGGATCGGCATCGAAGACGACTTCTTCGAACTGGGCGGACACTCGTTGCTGGCCACTCGGATCACCGCGCGCGTCGCGGAGGTGCTGGGGCTCCCGCTGTCGCTGACGGAGCTCTTCGCGCACCGTCGCATCTCCCAACTGGCGAACGTGCTGGAGCCGCGTCGTGCCGAGCCCTCGAAGGACGTGCTGCCTCCCGTGGTCCGCGCCGCCGACCCCGAACGGGCACCGCTGTCCGTGCAACAGGAGCAGGTCTGGTTCCTCCAGAAGCTGTCTCCCGGCAGCATCTCCTACCAGGCGCAGACGACCCTCCGCGTGCTGGGTGGGCTGGACCTGGCGGTGCTCGAACGCGCGCTGACGGAGATCACCCGGCGCCACGAATTGCTGCGGACGACCTACGAGGAAATCGACGGCCGGCCGTGGCAGCGCGTCCTTCCCGTGACGCCGGTGCAGGTCCCGTTGATCGACCTGTCCGGGCTGCCCCCGGTCGAGCGGGAACATCGGCGTGAGGAAGCACTCCGCCAGGAGCTGCGGCGGCCCCTGTCGCTCTTCGAACCGCCGCTCGTGCGCTGGACCGTGGTCCGTCTGGCTCCGGATGATCACGAGCTGGTCCTCGTGGAGCACCACGTCGTCCACGATGGCGTGTCCTTCTCCGTGCTGATGCGGGAGTTGGACGCGCTCTACAACGCGTATCTGCGCGGAGAGTCCTCGCCGCTCCCGGAGCTGCCGGTGCAGTACCGCGACTTCGCGACGTGGCAGCGCGAGGCGCTCGAAGGCCCGGCCATGAAGGCCCAGCTCGACTTCTGGCGGACGCGGTTGGCGGGTGCCCCGGAGGTGCTGCCGCTGCGCACCGATCACCCTCGCCCCCGCGTGCAGACCTTCAATGGCGACCTGCTCCGGCTGGAGTTGCCGCCCGCCCTGCCCGGCGCCCTGCGCGCGTTCTGTCAGCAGGAGGGCGTGACCCTCTTCAACGCCCTCTTCGCCGCCTTCGCCACGCTGCTGCAGCGCTACACCGGCGAGCAGGACCTGTGCATCGGTTCGGCGTTCGCGGCCCGGGCGGGCGTCCGGAACATCGAGAATGTCATCGGGATGTTCGTCAACGCCGTGGTCCTGCGCTGTGACGTCTCCGGCGCGCCGTCGTTCCGCGAGCTGGTCCGTCAGGTGCGCGACCTCACCGTGGCGGCGGCCGAGCATCAGACGTATCCGTTCCTCAAGCTGATCGAAGGCCTGGGCGTGAAGCGCGACCCCAGCCGCAATCCGCTCGTGCAGGCCATGTTCAGCTTTCACGATTCGGCCGTGCGGAGCCCTCGGCTGGGTGATGCCTCGTGCACCATCTTCGAGCGGGGCAATGGGTCGTCGAAGGTGGACCTGGACGTCGTCGCCATTCCGCACGCGGGCCGGCACCTGGGCGACCGCGAGCGTGGTGACGCGCGCATCTCACTCATCTGGGAGTACAACCGGGACCTGTTCGACCGCTCGACCATGGAGCGGATGGCCGCGCACTTCCTCCGGTTGATCGAGGCCGCGGTGGCCACCCCGGGGATACCAGTGTCGCGGCTGCCGATGCTTGCGGACGCGGAGCGACAGGTCCTCCTGGCGAACGGCTCCACGAAGTCCGTCAGCGCGGATCCGCCCGTGCATCAGCAGGTCCTGGCGCAGGCCCTGCGGACCCCTGACGCCGTGGCCGTGCGCGACGAGACAGGCACCCTCACCTATTCGGAGCTGGTCCGGCGCGCGACGCTGATCGCCGAGCATCTTCACGCGCACGGCGTGGGCGTGGAGTCGGTTGTCGGCGTCTGCTCGCCTCGTGGTCCGGAGTTCGTGACGGCCGAGCTGGGCGTGATGCTGTCCGGAGCCGCCTTCCTGCCCCTGGATCCGGAGCACCCGGCCGAACGGATCGCCCTCATCCTGGGTGACGCTGGCGTGCGTCAGGTGATCACCACCGGGCTGCTCGTGGATCGACTCCCTGCCACGGTGAAGCGCGTGCGCATCGAGTCCTTCCATGGTCCCGGCACGCCCCAGGGAGGTCTGCCCACGGAGGTGCAGCCCGGGCAGCGGGCCTACGTCATGTACACCTCGGGTTCCACGGGCGCCCCCAAGGGCGTGGTGGTGGAGCACGGCGCACTGGCCCACCTCGTCGGGTGGCATCGGCGCGCATTCGGACTGGAGCCGAGCAGCCGCACCACGCTGCTCTATTCGCCCGCGTTTGATCCATCCGTCGCGGAACTCTGGCCTGCCCTCACCGCGGGCGCGACGTTGCATGTCCCCGGACAGGACGTGCGCCTGTCCCCGGAGCGGCTCCAAGCCTGGCTTCTCTCCGAGCGCATCACCTTCACGGACCTGCCCACCGCGCTCGCGGAACGTCTGCTGGCCCTGCCATGGCCGGCGTCATGTGAACTGCGCACGGTGCTCGCGGGCGGTGACCGACTCCACGCGCGTCCCGTGCCCGGACTGCCGTGGCGGCTGTTCAATCAGTACGGCCCCACCGAGACCACCGTCACAGCCACCTCCGGCGAGGTGCTGCCCTCGGGGCCCGTCGAGACACTGCCCGCCATCGGCCAGCCCATCGAAGGGACCACGGCCTATGTCCTGGACGCGGAGCTGCAACCTGTCCCCACGGGCGTCGCGGGAGAGCTGTACGTGGGTGGTGCCGGTGTGGCGCGCGGCTATCTGAATCGCCCGGACCTCACCGCCGCGAGCTTCGTCCCCGACCCGTACGCGACACAGCCAGGCGCGCGCATGTACCGCACGGGCGACCGGGTCCTGTGCCGTCCGGACGGGATGCTCGAGTTCCTGGGCCGCATGGACGCGCAGCTCAAGATCCGAGGCTTCCGCGTGGAGCCCGCGGAGGTCGCGGTCCGCCTGCGCACGCATCCGGGACTCGAGGAGGCGCACGTCCGCGCATGGAGCCCTCCCGGTGGAGCGCCCCAGTTGGTCGGCTATCTGGTGCCACTCGCGGGTCAGCCCCTGCCCACACCGGCGCGGCTTCGTGAGCACCTGGCGCGCGAGCTGCCGGCGTACATGATCCCCTCCGCGTACGTGGAGCTGAAGGCGCTGCCACTCACCCACGGTGGCAAGGTGGATGAACGGGCGCTGCCCGAACCCACGCCTGGAACCCAGGCGCCTCGGGTCCCGCTCGCGAACGAGCACGAGCGGCGGATCGCCACCATCTGGTGCGAGACGCTGCGCCTGGAGCACGTGGGCGCCGAGGACAACTTCTTCGACCTCGGTGGCCACTCGCTGCTGCTGGCCCAGGTGCAGCACCTCCTGAAGCACCGCATGGGCCATGACGTCCCCATGGTGACGCTGTTCGAGTTCCCCACGGTTCGTGTGCTCGCCGGGCACCTCCAGGGCCGCGACGATGGCGGCGAGGCCGCGGCCGCGCAGGCACAGCGCCAGGAGCAACGGCTCAGTGGACGTGCGCGCCTGCTGGGGCGTCAGGGTCGGCTGTCGTCGGACCGCTCGCGGGAGGAAGTGGAATGAGCGCGCCGCTCGACGTGATGGAGGAGGAGGACCGTTCGGCGCACCTCGCGGTGGTGGGCCTGGCGTGTCGGCTTCCCGGTGCGGCCAACGCGGCGGAGTTCTGGTCCAATCTGGCCGGCGGTGTCGAGTCCATCACCTTCTTCGGTCCGGACGGCCAGCCCTGTGCCGAACCTCCCACCGAGCGCACCGTGGGCGAGGAGGTGCCCGCGTTCGGTCTGGTCGCGGATGCGGACCGGTTCGACGCGCAGGCCTTCGGGATGTCGCCGCAGGAAGCGCTGATGCTGGATCCGCAGCACCGGGTGTTCCTGGAGTGCGCGCGGGAGGCGCTGGAGGACGCCGGGTATGATCCGGCTCGGTACCGGGGCGCCATTGGCATCTACGCGGGTGGCAGTGAGACGGACTATCTGTCCGCGCTGCGGGCCCGCAGGGACCTGCTCGCGGGTGCCAGTGACTGGCAGCTCCGGCTGGCTACGGGCGTGGACTTCCTCACCAGCCGCGTGGCCTACAAGCTGGGTCTTCGCGGGCCCGCCGTCACGGTGCAGACCGCGTGCTCCACGTCCCTGGTCGCGATCCATCTGGCAGCGCAGGCGTTGCTCGCGGGGGACTGTGACATCGCGCTCGCGGGGGGCGCGTCGGTGCATGTGCCGCCCCGGTTCGGTCACTACAGCGAGGGCGGGCCGCTGTCCCCGGACGGCCGCTGCCGCGCGTTCGACGCTCGGGCACAGGGCACGGTGGGCAGCAACGGCGCGGGGATCGTCGTGCTCAAGCGGCTCGCGGATGCGCTGGAGGATGGGGACACCATCCGCGCCGTCCTCCGAGGCACCGCCGTCAACAACGACGCCGCCGGGAAGATCGGCTTCACCGCGCCGAGCGTGGAGGGCCAGTCCCGCGTCATCGAGACCGCCCTGCATGCCGCGGGCGTGGACCCCGCGAGCATCAGCTACCTGGAAGCACATGGCACCGGCACCCGGCTGGGCGATCCCATCGAGGTCGCCGCGCTGACGAAGGCCTTCGGTGCGCGTGAGCCCCGGTCCTGCTGGCTGGGTTCGGTGAAGACGAACATTGGCCACACGGACGCGGCGGCGGGCGTGGCGGGCTTCATCAAGACGGTGCTCGCGCTGGAGCACCGGAAGCTGCCGCCGAGCCTGAACTTCGAACGACCCAACCCGGAGCTCGACTTCGAGCACGGCCCCTTTCGCGTGAACACGGAGCTGCGGGACTGGGACACCGGTAGTCATCCTCGGAGGGCCGGTGTCAGCTCGCTGGGCATTGGCGGCACCAACGCGCACGCCGTGCTGGAAGAGGCACCCACCCTGCCCGCCTCCGAGCGTTCGCGCTCACCGCGGTTGATGGTGCTGTCGGCCCACGGTCCCGCCTCGCTGGCCCGCGCGGTGGAGCGGCTCGAAGGGCACCTGCGCGCGCATCCAGAGGCTGAGCTGGGTGACGTCGCCTGGACGCTCCAGATGGGGCGTGCCGCGCACAAGCACCGAGCATTCGCGGTGGGCGAGGACACCCCGGACGTCCTTCGCGCCCTGTCTGAACAAGAGGGCATCGCGCAACAGGAGGCCAGCGAGCGCCAGGTGGTGTTCATGTTCCCTGGCCACGGTGGGCAGCACGTGGGCATGGGCCGGGAGCTGTACGGTTCACAGCCCGCGTTCCGTGAAGCCGTGGACGCGTGCCGTGCGCACCTGACGCCGCTCCTCGGGTTCGACCTGGGGACGGTGCTTCATCCGGATCCCACGGATGCCGCCGCGCTGGAGCAGGCCTCCGCCCGGATGGGCGAGTTCGTCACCGGTCAGCTCTCCGTGTTCGTCATCGAGTACGCGGTGGCGCGGCTGTGGAAGCGCTGGGGCGTGCAGCCCTCCGCGGTCGTGGGCCACAGCCTGGGGGCTTATGCCGCGGCCACGGTGGCCGGGGTGTTCCGTCTGGAGGACGCGCTGCGGTTGGTCCTGGAGCGCTCGCGCATCCTCGCGAGTCTGCCCGCGGGCGCCATGCTGGCGGTGCCGTTGCCCGAGTCGGAGCTGGAGCCCCTGCTTCACGGAGGACTCGCGCTGGCGGCCGTGAACGGGCCGGCGCAGTGCGCGGTGTCGGGCCCGGTGGCGGAGATCGAAGCGCTCCAGGCGCGACTGATGGAGCGCGGTGTGGAGTCGAAGCTGCTGCGCATTCCAGGCGCGGGACATTCGCCGCTCGTCGAGCCGTCACTGGCCGCGTTCACCGCCTGCGTCCAGCGCGTCGAGCGGCGTCCTCCACAGCTCCCGTGGATCTCCGATCGCACGGGTGTGGCGGTCACGGCGGAAGAGGCCGTGGACCCGGCGTACTGGGCCGCGCACCTGCGTCACACCGTGCGTTTTGGCGACGCGCTGAACACGTTGTTTGCCGGTTCGCCCGCCGTGTTCCTGGAGGTCGGGCCCGGACGAACCCTGGCGACGCTCGCGCGCCAGAACCTCGCGGCAGGACCACACCTCACGGTCGCCACCCTGCCCCATCCCGCGGACAACACGTCCGATGCGGTCAGCGCACTCACTGCCGCGGGGCGCCTGTGGAGCGCGGGCGTCGCGATCTCCTGGCAGGGACTTCATGGAGGCGTCGCCCGTCGCCGGGTGCCTCTGCCCACGTATCCGTTCGAACGTCAGCGCTACCTCGTCGAAGCCCCTGCTGCAGTCGCGACCGTGGCACTCCCGGCCACGTTGGTGTCACCGCCGCCCGAACCTGAACTCATGGAGGTGCCGGAGCTGCCAGAGGACGAAGTCGTGCGCCGGGTCGCCGCCGCATTCGCGGAGGTCCTGGGGCTGGCCCGGGTCGGGCTCCACGACAACTTCTTCGCGCTGGGAGGCGACTCGTTGATGGCGGCGCAGGTCATCGCGCGGTTGCGTCCGCATGTCGCCACGCCCCTCAAGGTGAAGTCCCTCTTCCGCGCGCCCACCGTGGCCCGCCTGACCCGCTTCATCGCGGAGTCCTCCCCGGCATGACCTCGACTTCTCCCTGGCTCGCGTGCCGCATCCGGCGCCCGGAAGCCTCGGTGCGCCTCTACTGCTTCCCGCACAGCGGCGGCTCCGTGGGCGAGTACGTCCGCTGGGCGGACCTGCTCCCGGACATCGAGGTCTGGGGCGTGCAGCTCCCGGGGCGTGGGGCTCGGGCGGAGGAAGCGCCGTTCACCCGGCTGGACGAGTTGGTGGACGCGCTGGTGCTCGCGTTGGACTTCGGCTCGTCCTTCGCGTTCTTCGGTCACAGCTTGGGGGCGTTCGTGGCCTTCGAGACGGCCCGCCGCCTGCGCGACCAGGGCCGCGTGCTTCCCGATGCACTGTTCCTCTCCGCGGCCCCAGCCCCACAGCTCCCTCCGCGAGGCATCCCCGCGAGCCACCTGGACGAAGACGGACTCCTCACCGCCCTGGAGCCCACCTACGGAGAGCTGATCCACGAACTGCGCGAGGACGAAGAGCTGCGCGAGCTCATCCTCCCCGGCCTGCGCGCGGATCTGCAGCTCGTGGAGTCCCACCGGCACGAGGACCGCGCCCCCCTCTCTTGCGCGATGACCGTCACGGGCGGCACCCAGGACGACCTGAACCGCACCGAGCTGGAGCCGTGGAGCGTCCACACCTCCGGGCCCTTCGCGCTCCACCTGCTGCCCGGTGGCCACTTCTACCTGCGGGATCCCGAACCGAAGTCCACCCTCCTGCGCCTCATCGCGGAAACCCTCACCAGAAGGACGCCGACCCCATGAGCCACGAGCCACTGCACCCCGCCACCCGCAGCCGCGAGGGCTTCCTGGGCCAGCTCTTCGCGGGGAAGCTCCGCTGGGACCTCGTCCGCGCGTTCCCCGAACAGGACGCGGAGGAACGCCGTCAAGGCGACGCCGTCATCGCGGAGGTCGAACAGTTCCTCCAAGCGCACGTGGACCCGGACGAGATTGAACGCACGGGCCGCATTCCGCCAGAGCTGCGCGAAGCCTTGCGTTCACGCGGCTACTACAAGCTCCAGGTGGAGCGGGCGCTGGGAGGCCGGGGCCTCTCCATGCTGAACACCTTCCGCGTCATCGAGGCCGTGATGAGCGTGTGCCTGCCGGTGGGCTACACGCTGGCCATCCACAGCGGCCTGGGCGCGGGAGCCATCATCGAAGCCGTGCAGGACGGTCCCCTCAAGGACTACGTCCGGGGACGCGTCGCCGACGGAGTCATCTCCGGCTGGGCCGACACGGAGCCCATCGGTGCCTCCGTGCGGCGTGCGTCCACCACCGCAGTGCCCACGGAGGACGGAACGGCGTATGTGCTCAACGGGGAGAAGGTCTTCATCGGCAACGGCTCCATCGCGGATCTGCTGAACGTCACCGCCACGCTCCAGGAAGACGGCCGCGAGCAGATCAGCCTCTTCGTCGTGGAGACCTCCAGCCCTGGCTTCCACGTCCGCGCCGAGCACGGCCTGATGGGCCTGCGAGGACTGCCCATCGCCGCGCTGAGCTTCGACAACGTGCGAGTGCCGAAGGAGCGGATGCTCGCGATGTCGCAGGAGCACTGGCGGAACACGCCATTGCTGGAGCCGCTCAGCGCCCTGGGCCGCATGTACATCATCGTGGCCGCGTCGCTGGCGCTCTCCAAGAAGTGCCTCCAGTGGTCGCGTGAGTTCCTCCACCGGCGGCTCGCGCAGGGGCGAAGGCTCGGTGACTTCGACGAGATCCAGCGCCAGGTGTCCGCCACGGCGGCGGAGGTCTTCGCCATGGAGAGCGTTGCCCGCTGGAGCCTCACGGGCGTGACAGCGGACACACTGCCCCTGCGCTGGTTCGAACAGGTGGCGGCCAAGAACATCGCGTCCCTGACGTGCGCGCGCATCGCGGACCGGACGATGTCGTTGCTCGCCGCCGAAGGCTACGAGACGTCGGAGAGCAAGGCCGCCCGGGGCGCCGCGCCGGTCCCGTTGGAGCGCACGCTGCGCGATGCCCGGGCCTTCCGGGTCGCGGGAGGCGTGGACTTCCTGGTGGACCACAAGGCCGCGAGGGAAGGCCTCTTCTCTCTCTACTACCCGGCGGCCGCGCACGCGGTGGAGCTGGAGTCGCCGCCTGCTCCCCTCCCCGTGGAAGAACATCTGTCCCCCCGCAACCGCGAGCACCTCCAGCACACGGCTCGGGAGGTGCACCGGCTCGCGAAGCGAAGCCTGGACCTGTCGCACCGCTACCCGGATGCGGGAGCCCTGCACGCGAGGCAGCGGACGCTCATCCTGATGAACCAGCTCTGCAACGAGCTGTTCACGATGTCCGTGACGCTGGCCCATGCGTCGGCCCTGGCTTCACGCGGACAGCCTCAAGCCGACGCGCTGGCGGACATCTACTGCACCGCCGCGCGCTACCGCCTGGAGGACCTCTGGCGCCAGGCCGATGCCGAAGCGGAGCCGGACTTCGCGGGCGTGAGCGAACGCTGGCTGACGGGCGACACACTCGATTTCCTGCTGAGTGACGTCCTCATCCGGAAGTGATCCCCATGGCGCGCTGCGCAAACAGCCGCCGTGTCGTCCTCTTGGAGGACAAGCCCCTTTGACCCCACACGGACCGAACCGCCCGCCCGGAGCGCCGTGCGCCAAAACCTGTCCGACAGTCGGACAAGTTCGCGGTGCCCGATGCCCCGGGGCGCGCTGGCTCGACGGGCGATGAAAAGCTGTCCGACTGTCGGACAAGTTCGCGGTCCTCGCGGCACGGGCGCGCGCTGGCCCGGCGGGCGATGAAAAGCTGTCCGACTGTCGGACAAGTTCGCGGTCCTCGCGGCCCGGGGGCGCGCTGGCCCGGAGCGTGACGCGGACAGTCAGCCCGGCGTTCCGGACCGTGAACCTTACGGCGCGGTGCGTAAACCGGTCGCTGTGTCGTCGCGGTGGATGACGCCTTCCTTCATCACGAAGAAGACCTTCTGCGTCACTCGGATGTCCTGGAGCGGATTGCCCGGCACGGCGACCACGTCCGCCAGCTTCCCCGGCTCCAACGTCCCCAGCTTGTCCGACACCCCGAGCAGCTCCGCCGTGTTCACCGTCGCGGTGCGCAGGGCCTCCGCGGGCGTCAGGCCGGCCTGCACCAGCAGCGCGAACTCCTCCGCGTTGCGCCCGTGGGCGAACACGCCCGCGTCCGTACCGAAGGCGATGCGCACGCCCGAGGAGATCGCCTTGCGCAGCACATGCTCCCTCCGCCGGTCCACCGCGCGCAGCTTGGCGACCGTGTCCGGCGGGAGCTTGCCCTGATCCGCCAGCTCCTTGATTCCGAAGAACGCAAAGGCCGTGGGCACGTACCAGGTGCCCTTCTGCTTCATCAGCGCCACGCCTTCATCGTCCATCAGCGTGCCGTGCTCGATGGAATCCACGCCCGCGCGGATGGCCCGCTTCGCTCCTTCCGCGCCGTGCGCGTGCGCGGCCACCTTGCGCCGGTGCGCGTGCGCTTCGTCCACCACCGCGTCCAGCTCCGCCTGGGTGAACTGCGGTGCGTCCGGATCCGCGTTGAGGCTCATCACGCCTCCCGTGGCGCAGACCTTGATGACGTCCGCGCCGTACTTCACGTTCTCGCGCACCTTGGCGCGCAGCGCGTCCGGCCCATCCGCCACGCCGCGGCTGGCGTCCTGGGCCAGCAGTCCCTTGCGGAACGAATTGCCGTAGTCACAGTGCCCGCCCGTGGAGCTCAGGCTGGACGTCGCCGCGAGGATGCGCGGCCCCACCACGATGCCGCGCGCGGTGGCGTTGCGCAGGCCCACGTCGATGAAGTCCTCCGCGCCCAGGTTTCGCACGGTGGTGAAGCCGGCCATCAGCGTCGCTCGGGCCCACGGCAGCGTGTCCAGCGTCTGCTCAGGGATGGTGCGCTGGAACCCGTCGATGAGGTCCTTTCTCCAGTCCGGACCGGGCTCGACCGTCATGTGCGTGTGCGCGTCCATGAAGCCCGGCAACAACGTGGCGTCGCCCAGGTCCACGATGCTCGCGCCCTCCGGCACGGGCGTCTTCGGGCCCACGCCCACCACCCTTCCCTCCGACACCACCACCACGCCCGGGGTGATCATCTTCCCCGCCTTCGCATCGAACAGGCGGGCGGCCTTCAGCACCTGGACCCGAGCGGGTTCAGCGGCGGATGCGGAGGACAGCGACCACAGGAGGGAGCCGAAGAGCAGAGCACGTCGCAAGGTCCCGCCATGCTACCGCGTTGCCGCGTTGCCTCAGCCCGCGTGCATCCGATCGAACTCCACGGCGCAGTGCGCTGAGAACACCTTCACCTCGTGCCCGTGTGCGCGCACCAGCCCTCGCAGGCGCTCCTGGTTCTGGAGCCGCACGGCGTTGTTCTCGGAGAACAGCCGTTGGAACAGCGCCAGGCCCCACGGGCTTCGCGGCGCGACCGGGTTCACTTCATGGTGGCTGAAGTACGCGTCCCCCGCGTGCAGCACCCAGCCTCCGGGCCCCTTCACCGCGACGCCGCAGTGGCCCGCGGTGTGGCCCGTCAGCGGCACCAGCAGGACCTCGGCGTCCAGGCCTGGAATCAGCCGCACCGCCTCGAAGCCGAACCAGCGCTCACCCTCCACCGCGTACCGGCTCCACTTCGGTCCATGGGCCCACTGCACCGGCTTGTAGCCGTGCCTCGCGCCCGCCACAGGGGGCACCACCGCCGCGGCGTGCTCGTCTCCGAAGATGTGGACCTGGGCGTCCGGGAAGTCCGACAGGCCGCCGACGTGATCCAGGTCCATATGCGTGGGCACGATGTGCCGGACGTCCTCGCGCCGGAAGCCCAGCCGCTCCACCTGGGCCAGCGCCGTCTCCGCCGGGTCCAACCGGGGCGTGTTCCGTCTCACGAAGCGCTGTCCCAGACGCCCCTGCGCGTCCTGCACGTCCCGGGTCCCCAGGCCCGTGTCCACGAGCACGAGCCCCCGGGACGTCTCCAGCAGCAGGCAGTGGCAGACCATCCGGGCCCGCTCGAACAGGCCGCCCGAGCCCGTGACGAACCGGGCACTGGCGGGACACAGGGTTCCACAGTTGAGGTGGTGGATTCGCATGCCCGGCAAGGTACGGACCGGGCCCGCCGCCCGATTGGAGGAATCGGCCATCCTGCCCGGGGCCCGGGTTGAAGCGAGGGTCCGTCCGTCCCATGCTTCCTCCCGCATGGCCACCCTGGCAGACAACGCGCTGGCCCCCCGGGCCGACCTGTCCCGCTTCGTCCAGCGCGTGCGCGTGCTCTGGCGTGGTCCCTCCCACGGCGACTACGTCCGCGTGCCGGACGGTACCGTCGAGCTGGTGATCCGCGTCACCTCCACCACCTGTGACGTTCACGCTCTGGGCCCCCGGGAACACGTGGTGCGCAAGGCGCCGTCGGAGGTTCCGCCCGACACGCTGGGCATCCAGTTCAAGCCCGGCGGCGCGTACCCGTTCTTCGGCCTGCCCATGTCGGAGCTGGCCCACCGGTCACTCTCCATCGACACGCTCTGGGGCAAGGCGGACGGCGCCCGGCTCCGCGAAGCGCTCGCGGAAGCTCCCTCCCCCCAGGCCCGCCTGCGTACGCTCGAGGCCGCGCTCGTGGCTCGGCTCCACCGGGACGACGTCTACGAACCGGCCGCCGCATACCTCGTGCGGCGAGGCATCCGCCTGCTCACCGACGCCGGGGAACTCCCTCGCGTCGCGGATCTGGCCCGCACATTGGGCGTGAGCGAACGGCACCTGCGGCGCGCCTTCGACGACGTGCTCGGCATGGGACCCAAGTCCTACGCCCGGATCGTGCGCTTCCAGCGCGCGCTCCAGGCCTCCACCGCCCAGGGGGCACGGCCGGACTGGGGAAGCATCGCCGCCGGTGCGGGCTACTACGATCAGGCCCACCTCATCGCGGACTTCCGGGCCGTCCTGGGCACCACGCCGGGCGCGTGGGTGCGCGCACGGGCCGCCTGAGCGGGGCCGGACGCGCTGCGTCGGGACCCGGCGGGTGGGGAAAGCGCCTGCCCGGCGAGCGTCCCAGGGAATCGTTTGGGCGCTCGGACGTTCTGCGGTGGGCGTGGGCGCTTTCCCAGCTTGACCGACGCTGGGCCATCCCTCACAAACGCCCCGTCCCCGCGGAGTTCTGTCCCGCGGCCCGAAAGGATCCCATTCAATGAAGCGATTGGTCGTCATCGCCGCCCTCGTGGGTGCCGCTCCGGCGCTCGCCGATGAAGGCATGTGGACGTACA
Source organism: Corallococcus sp. AB030 (assembly GCF_003668965.1). Lineage (NCBI taxonomy): Bacteria > Pseudomonadati > Myxococcota > Myxococcia > Myxococcales > Myxococcaceae > Corallococcus > Corallococcus sp. AB030. Next base: position 11,691 of record NZ_RAWQ01000075.1, on the reverse strand, counting down.
ACAACTTCCCCGCCGCCAAGGTGAAGGAGAAGTACGGCTTCCAGCCGGATCAGCAGTGGATGGACAAGCTCCGCCTGGGCGCGGTGCGTCTGGCCGGCGGCTGTTCCGCCAGCTTCGTGTCGCCGGACGGCCTGGTGATGACCAATCACCACTGCGCGCGCGGCTGCATCGAGCAGCTGTCCACCGCGAAGCAGGACTACCTGGCCAACGGCTTCTACGCGAAGGCGCAGGCCGAGGAGAAGCAGTGCCCGGCGATGGAGGTGAACCAGCTCGTCGAGATCACCGACGTCACCGAGCAGCTCAACAAGGCCACCGCGTCGCTGACCGGCAAGCAGTACTCGGACACGCTGAAGGCCGAGATGTCCAAGGTGGAGAAGGCCTGCTCCAACGGCGACGACAAGGTGCGCTGCGACCTGGTCACGCTGTACCAGGGCGGCAAGTACAACCTGTACAAGTACCGCCGCTTCCAGGACGTGCGCCTGGTGTTCGCCCCGGAGCACGCCATCGCCTTCTTCGGCGGTGACCCGGACAACTTCGAGTTCCCCCGCTACGACCTGGACGTGACGTTCGTGCGCGTCTACCAGGACAAGCAGCCGGTGAAGACGCCGGACTACTTCAAGTGGTCCGAGGGCGGCGCGAAGGAGAACGATCTCACGTTCGTGGCCGGCAACCCGGGCCGCACCTCGCGCGCGCTGACCATCGCGGAGCTGGAGTACACCCGCGACGTGTCCCTGCCCAAGACGCTCATGTACCTCTCCGAGCTGCGCGGCATGCTCACCGAGTTCCAGAAGCGCGGCCCCGAGCAGAAGCGCATCTCCAGCAACCTCCTGTTCGGCGTGGAGAACGGCCTGAAGGCGTCCAAGGGCCGCCACGAGGCGCTGCTCGACAAGAAGTTCTTCGCCTCCAAGGTCGCCGCGGAGCAGGAGCTGCGCAAGAAGGTCGACGCGAACCCCGAGCTGAAGAAGAAGTACGCCGCCGCCTGGGACGAGATCGCCAAGGCGGAGGCCCAGCTGATCACCCTCCGCAAGGACCTGAACTTCCTCGAGCAGGGCAATGGGCTGTCCTCCGGCCTGTTCCACACCGCCCGGGCGCTGGTGCGCGCCGGCGACGAGCTGCCCAAGGACAACGGCCAGCGGCTGCGCGAGTTCAACGACGCCAACCTGACCGCGCTCAAGGCGCAGCTCTTCAGCCCCGCGCCCATCTACCCGGAGCTGGAGATCGCCCGCCTGACGTTCGGCCTCACCAAGATGCGTGAGGAGCTGGGCGCCAAGCACCCGTTCGTGAAGAAGGTGCTGGGCAAGGAGTCCCCGGAGCAACTCGCCACCCGCGTGGTGAAGGGCACGACGCTGAAGGACCCGAAGGCCCGCAAGGCGCTCTGGGACGGCGGCAAGAAGGCCGTGGACGCGTCCAAGGACCCGATGGTCCAGCTGGCCCTGCTGGCGGATCCGGACGCCCGCGCCATCCGCAAGAAGTTCGAGGACGACGTCGAGTCCATCATCAAGAAGAACAGCGAGCTCGTCGCCAAGGCGAAGTTCGACATCTACGGCACCAGCCAGTACCCGGACGCGACCTTCTCTCCGCGCGTGTCCTTCGGCTCGGTGAAGGGCTACACGGATGAGGGCCAGCAGGTCGCCCCCATCACCCAGATGTCCGGCACCTTCGAGCACGCCACGGGCCAGGAGCCGTACGCGCTGCCCAAGTCGTGGGTGAAGTCGGAGAAGGTCATCACCGGCACCACGCCGATGAACTTCGTCAGCACCAACGACATCATCGGCGGCAACTCCGGCTCGCCCGTGCTGAACAAGAACCAGGAGGTCGTCGGCCTGGTGTTCGACGGCAACATCCAGTCGCTGGGCGGCGAGTACGGCTTCGACGAGTCCGTGAACCGCACGGTGGCCGTGCACTCGGAGGCCATCATCGAGGCGCTCCAGAAGATCTACGGCGCCAACCGCGTCCTGGAAGAGCTGCGCCCCGGCAGCACCAAGGTCGCGCCGGTGAAGGCGAACCCGGCGGGGTAGTCTTCCCACTGGCTTCCTGAAGCACCCCAGAGGCTGCCCGGTTCGCTCCGGGCAGCCTCTTCGTTCATCCCCATTCCAGGAACTCCATGCGCCTCCGCCCTGCCCTCTTCGCCGCCGCCCTCGCGCTGCCGGCCTGCGCCGCGAGGCAGCCCGTGGAGCCGGCGCCCGCCACGGTCCAGGACGTGGTCTCCACGGTGGACGTGGACCACTTCTGGGAGGCCTACGACGCCGTGCGGGCCACGACGGATCCATCCGAGCAACTGGCCCGGTTCCAGGCGCTCTACGTCGACCGGGGCACGCCGGGGCTGCACAGCTTCATGCGCGCCAGGCGCTACACGGCGCAGGGCTACGTGGACGCCATCCGCGACTACCCCCGGTTCTGGGAGTCGGTCCGTCCCCTGACGTCGCGCGCCCGGGACGCCGTGGCCCACGTGGCCCCCACGCTGGAGCGCTTCCGGGCCCTCTACCCCCGGCTGGGGAGCGCGGAGGTGTACTTCACCGTGGGCGCCCTCAACTCCAGCGGCACCGCGCTGGACGGCCGGGTGCTCCTGGGCGCGGAGCTGGCCACCGGCGACGCGCGGGTGGACGTGTCCGAGCTGCCGCCGAAGCTGCGCGCGGGCCTGGGCGCCTACTTCCAGAGCCGCCCGCATGAAGGCCTGGACCTGCTCATCGCCCACGAGGCCGTGCACACGCGCCAGAAGGCCCCAGCGGACGTGCTGGTGGACTGGATCGTCTACGAGGGCGTGGCGGACTTCGTGGCCGAGCAGGTCACCGGCCGGCTGCCCGCGCTGGCCTACGTCACCTATGGCCCCCAGCACGACGCGGAGCTGCGCGAACGGTTCCGCGAGGCCCAGGACTCGACGCGCTTCTCCCCGTGGCTCTGGTCGGGCCCGGACAACGCGGACGGCGTGGCGGACCTGGGCTACTACGTGGGCTATGCGATTGCCCGCGCGTACCATGCGAAGGCCCCGGACAAGCAGGCGGCGCTCCAGCGGATGATCGAGCTGGACTACGCGGACACCGCCGCGGTGAAGACCTTTGTCAGGGAGAGCGGCTACCTGGAGTGAAGTCACGGCGCCCCGGCACTTCCCCCGGGGACAGGAGACAGATGGACGCGCGCGCCGAGCAGTTCATGCGGGACGGGTACCTTCGCATCGACGGGGCCTTCCCCCGGGAGGTCGCGGACGAAGCCCGGGCCCTCCTCTGGCGGGACACGGGGTGTGACCCGGACCAACCCGCCACCTGGACCCGCCCCGTCATCCGCCTGGGCATGTACACCCAGAAGCCCTTCGTGGACGCGGCGAACACGCCCGTGCTGCACGCGGCGTACGACGAGCTCGTCGGTGCCGGGCGGTGGCTGCCGCTCGGGGCGATGGGCACGTTCCCCGTGCGCTTCCCCTCTCCGGAGGATCCGGGCGACGCGGGGTGGCACATCGACGTGGGGTTCGACTTCGACAAGCCGGACTTCATGGAGTGGCGCGCCAACGTCGCCTCCAAGGGCCGCGCGCTGCTGATGCTCTTCCTCTTCTCCGACGTGGGCGAGGACGACGCGCCCACCCGCATCCGCGTGGGCTCGCACCAGGACATCGCCCGGCTGCTGGGCCCCGCGGGCGAAGCGGGCCTCACGCTCCGTCAGCTCGCGGCCAACGGCTTCGCGGAGTCCGCCCACCGGCAGGAAGTTCTGGCCACGGGCACGGCGGGCACGGTGTACCTGTGCCACCCCTTCCTCGTGCACTCGGCCCAACCCCACAAAGGAACGCGGCCGCGCTTCATGGCGCAGCCGCCACTGCTGCCCCGGGAGCCCCTGAGCCTGGCCCGGCTCCCGGAGGACACGTCGCCGGTGGAGGAAGCCATCCGGCGCGCTGTCACCTGAGTCCTACCGCCTCACTCCCACTCGATGGTGGCGGGCGGCTTGGAGGAGATGTCGTAGACGACGCGGTTGATGCCGCGCACCTCGTTGGTGATGCGCGAGGAGATCTTCTCCAGGATGGGGAACGGGATGCGGGCCCAGTCCGCCGTCATCCCGTCCACGCTGGTGACGGCGCGCAGCACGCAGGTGGACTCGTAGGTGCGCTCGTCGCCCATCACGCCCACGCTCTGCACCGGCAGCAATACGGCGAAGGCCTGCCACACTTCCTTGTACAGGCCGGCCTTGTGGATCTCCTCCTGCACGATGGCGTCCGCGCGGCGCACCAGGTCCAGGCGCTTCTCGTTCACCTCGCCCAGCACGCGGATGGCCAGGCCCGGACCCGGGAACGGCTGACGGGAGACCATCTCGTCCGGCAGGCCCAGCTCGCGGCCCAGGGCGCGGACCTCGTCCTTGAAGAGCTCGCGCAGGGGCTCCACCAGCTTGAGCTTCATCTGCTCCGGCAGGCCGCCCACGTTGTGGTGGCTCTTGATGGTGACGGACGGGCCCTTCCAGGACACGGACTCGATGACGTCCGGGTACAGCGTGCCCTGCGCCAGGAAGCCCGCGTCCTGCACGTCTCGCGAGGCCTCCTCGAACACGGCGATGAACTCCCGGCCGATGATCTTCCGCTTCTGCTCCGGATCCGTGACGCCGGCCAGCTTCGACAGGAAGCGCTCGCGCGCGTCCACCGTCTTCAGCGGCACGTGGAAGCGGTCCACGAAGAGCGCCTCCACCTGCGCCCGCTCGCCCTGACGCAGCACACCGTTGTCCACGAAGATGCACTGGAGCCGGGGGCCAATCGCCCGGTGCAGCAGCAGCGCCGCCACGGAGCTGTCCACGCCGCCGGACAGCCCGCAGATGACGCGGCCTTCTTCACCGACCTGCTTGCGGATGGTCTCCACCGCCTCGTCGATGAAGCCCTTCATCGTCCACGAGCCGGAGACCTTGCAGTCGTTGAAGAGGAAGGCGCGCAGCATGGCCTTGCCCTGCGGCGTGTGGACCACCTCCGGGTGGAACTGGAAGCCGTACCAAGGGTTCGTCTTGTGGGCCGCCGCCGCGAAGGGCGAGTTGCCGCTGCGGCCGATGGCCTCGAAGCCGGGCGGCAGCTCGTCCACCCGGTCGCCGTGGCTCATCCACACCTGCACCTGGTCGCCCGGGCGGAACTCCGCGAAGGGGCCTCGCGCGCTCAGGACCTCCACCGCCGCGCTGCCGAACTCGCGGTGGGCGCCCCGGTCGATGCGGCCTCCCAGGAGCTTGGAGATGAGCTGGAGGCCGTAGCAGATGCCCAGGACGGGGACGCCGGCCTCGAAGACGAAGGGGTCGCAGCGCGGGGAGCCGGGCGCTTCCACGGACGCCGGCCCGCCGGAGAGGATGATGCCCCTCGGCGCGAACTGCCGGATGTCGGCGGCGGGGAGGTCCGGGCGGTGGATTTCGCAGTAGACGCCCAGCTCGCGCACACGGCGGGCGATGAGCTGGGTGTACTGGCTCCCGAAATCAAGGATCAGGATCTTCTCGGAGTGCAGGTCCACCGGCGATTCTCCCAGGGGGCGTCGTTGACGGGTGGGGGCCCTTATCGCTACAAACTTCGGGAAATCAACGCTGAAAGGCCGTCAATTGTTCGTGCGCCGCCTGTCCGCTTCCACTGCAGCAGCCATGCTCCTCCTGTCCGCCTCGGGGTGCGTGAAGGAGATCACCTCCGACGAGCGTCTGGAGCGTGACACCCGCAGCGTCGCGGTGAAGGACGCGCCCGGGGTCGAGGCGTTGTCCAAGCTCACCTGTGACGACACCTCCGCGCCCCTCAACAAGGCCCGGGACGTGAACCGTCCGGAGTCCGACCGGCTGGTGGACTACGTCAACCTGTACTCCTCCCTGAAGGACCGCACCCACACCTTCGAGGAGGCCATGTCCCGCAACCCGGACCTGAGCTACCGCGAGGGCAGCCAGAACCTGGTCAACGCCAAGGACGCCTGCATCCAGCAGACCGCGGACGTGCGGGTGGAGTTCGAGACCTACCTGCGTGAGCTGGTGGCCGTACCCACGGTGCAGGAGATCAAGGGTGGAAACACCGTCACGGTGGCCCGCCTGGACTTCGGCACCCTGAAGAAGGCCATCGAGACGCTGGACCCGGACGACCGCGAGTCGCTCCTCCAGAGCGTGAACTCGGCGGAGAAGCGCGTGTCCGCCACGGTCGCCCCCGCCGAGGACACGTCCACGGGCAGCGGCAAGCGTCGCGGCAAGTAGTCCCCCGCGGTCCTCCCCCGGCGCTCTGACCGGGGGAGACTCCCCTGCCCCGAAGCCTCCCGGTGACGGTGAGGCTCTGGGGCGATTTGACGCCCTACTCCATCCGGTAGTTGGGCGCTTCCTCGGTGATGATGACGTCGTGCACGTGGCTCTCCTTGAGCCCGGCGGACGTGATGCGCGTGAAGGTGGCCTTCGTGCGCAGCTCCTCGATGGTGGCGCAGCCCACGTAGCCCATGCCGCTGCGGATGCCGCCCAGCATCTGGTGCACGTTCATGGAGAGCGTGCCCTTGTACGGGACGCGGCCTTCGATGCCTTCCGGCACCAGCTTCACCGCCTCCACGTCGGACTGGAAGTAGCGGTCCTTGGCGCCCTGCTTCATGGCGCCCAGGCTGCCCATGCCCCGGTAGCTCTTGTAGCTGCGGCCCTGGTACAGGATGACGTCGCCGGGGGACTCTTCCGTGCCGGCGAACAGCGAGCCGATCATCACGGAGCTGGCGCCCGCGGCGAGCGCCTTCACGATGTCGCCCGAGTACTTGATGCCGCCGTCGGAGATGATGGGCACGCCGTGCTTGTCCGCCTCGCGGGCGCAGTCGTCCACCGCCGTCACCTGGGGCACGCCCACGCCGGCCACCACGCGGGTGGTGCAGATGGAGCCCGGGCCAATGCCCACCTTCACCGCGTCCACGCCCGCTTCAATCAGCGCGCGCGTGCCTTCCGCGGTGGCCACGTTGCCGGCGATGAGATCGAAGCCCTTGAAGTTCTTGCGCGTGTCGCGCACGCCTTCGATGACGCCCTTCGAGTGGCCGTGCGCGGTGTCCACGACGATGACGTCCACGCCCGCCTTCACCAGCGCGTCGATGCGGGCCTCGCGGTCCGCGGACACGCCCACGGCGGCGGCGCAGAGCAGGCGGCCCTTGGCGTCCTTGGCGGCGAACGGGTGGGTGAGGCGCTTCTCGATGTCCTTGATGGTGATGAGGCCCTTGAGCTCGTAGGCCTCGTTCACGACGAGGAGCTTCTCGATGCGGTGCTCGTGCAGCAGCTTCTGGGCGTCGTCCTGGGGGATGCCCTCGCGGCCGGTGACGAGCTTCGTCGTCATCACGTCCTCGACCTTCTGGGAGAAGTTCTTCTCGAAGCGCACGTCGCGGCTGGTGAGGATGCCCACCAGGCGCTTGCCCTGCACCACGGGCACGCCGGACACGCCGTGCATCTTCATCAACTCCAGGGCGCGGGCGAGCGGCGCCTTGGGTTCGATGGTGATGGGGTCCACGACCATGCCGCTCTCGAACTTCTTGACCTTGAGGACCTCCAGGGCCTGCTGCTCGGGCGTCATGTTCTTGTGGATGACGCCAATGCCACCCTCCTGGGCCATGGCGATGGCGGTGCGCGCCTCCGTCACGGTGTCCATGGCGGCGGACAACAGGGGCACGTTCAGCCGGATGTTGCGGGTGAGGCGGGTGGTGAGGTCGGCATCACGCGGGGTGACGGCGCTCTCACCGGGCAGCAGGAGCACGTCGTCGAAGGTGAGGGCCAGCCGGATATCGGGGTTCAACATGGGGGCTCCCGGAGGCCCCGCGGGGCACCAGCGCCCGGCGGGTGCGTGTCCATACGGTTTGCGCGGCTGCCGCGCAACGGAAGAAGGTTTTTTGCCGCTCGTTCCCGGGGACTTCAGGTGATACTCGGCGTCCCACCAACACTTATTGGGACTGGGACCGGGCCTTGGCGGAATTGAATCAAGCGGGGGCGGTCGGGCTGGTGGTGAAGCTGCCCTTCGCCACCCCCGAGGAGTTCCTCGCGAAATACGGGGGCAACATCACCCGGGGCGGCATCTATTTGCGCGCCAAGGCCGTGCGCCCCCCAGGCACGGCCGTTACCCTGGACCTCCGCCTGGCAAGCGGCGACCGGCTCCTCTACACGGCGGCCATCGTCCACTTCGTCACCGGTCAGCAGGGCCAGGGCATCTCCGGCATGGGTCTGAAGTTCGGGGAGGCGGATCCCCCGACCCGCCGGTTCCTGGACGCCGCGGTCGCCATCCTCCCGCACGCCCAGTCGGACGTGCCGCCCGTGCCCAACGGCGTGGGCCCCGCCGACTTCTCCGTGCCCGCCCCGGCGGCGGCCCCTGCCCTGCCCCCGGCCGTGGCCGCGGTCCCTGGCGCCTCGGCCCGGATGGACTCCCCGGCCGCTGCCGCCGCGCCCGCGCTGGAGATGGTGACGGATGCCGCGCTGGGGCTGACCATCGACGAGCCGCCCCGGACGGGGCCGGTGATCGGCATCGACCTGGGGACGACGAACTCGTGCGCCGCGTTCGTGCGCGGCAACAAGCCCGGGGTGTTGCCCAGCCGCGAGGGCCACAACACGGTGCCCTCCATCCTCGCGTTCAACCAGCGCGGCAAGCTGGTGGTGGGCCACCCCGCGAAGGGGCAGATGCTCACCAACCCGCGACAGACGGTGTACGGCGCCAAGCGGCTGGTGGGCCGGCCGTACGCGTCGCCCATCGTGGGGCAGATCAAGGGCCGCTTCCACTACGAGATCGCCGCGGGCCAGGCCGGCGAGGCGGCGGTGCGGTTGGGTGACCGCATCTATTCGCTCCAGCAGATCTCCGCGCTGATCCTCCGCGAAGTGCGTGAGGTGGCGCAGAACCAGCTGGGCCAGATCATCTCGCGAGCGGTCATCACGGTGCCCGCCTACTACAACGACAACCAGCGGCACGCGGTTCGCGAGGCGGGCAAGCTCGCGGGCCTGTACGTGGAGCGCATCCTCAACGAGCCCACGGCGGCGGCGCTGGCGTACGGCTACGGCAAGAAGCTCAACCAGCGCGTGCTGGTGTACGACCTGGGCGGCGGCACGTTCGACGCGTCGGTGCTGGAGCTGCACGACACCGTCTACGAGGTGATCTCCACCGGCGGCGACACGTTCCTGGGCGGCATCGACTTCGACAACGCCATCGTGGAGTACCTCCTGGAGGAGTTCCAGCGGCAGACGGGCCGCGCCTTCCAGGGGGACCGGGTGGCCCTGCAGCGCATCAACGACGCGGCGGAGCGGGCGAAGTGCGCCCTGTCCGAGCGCTCCGAGATGCGGGTGCACGTGGCCTTCATCACGATGATCGACAACAAGCCGTACGACCTGGACGTCACGCTCACGCGGCAGAAGTTGATCGCCCTGACGGAGGGGCTGGTGGACCGCACGGTCCAGGTCTGCGAGGAGGTTCTCCATGCCAAGGGGCTGAAGCCCACGGACATCGACGAGGTGATCCTCGTCGGTGGGCAGAGCCGCTTCCCGCTGGTGCACGAGAAGATCACGAAGTTCTTCGGCCGGCCGCCCAGCAAGGGCGTGCACCCGGACGAGGCCGTGGCGCTGGGCGCGGCGCTCCTGGCGCACAGCCTGGGACAGATGGAAGGCGTGGTGCTCATCGACGTGCTGCCCATGGCCATTGGCGTGGGGCTGCCGGGTGGGCGCTTCAAGCCGGTGCTGGAGCGCAACGTGTCGCTGCCGGCGGCCAAGAGCTACACGCTCTCCACGCACCGGGACGGACAGACGGAGCTGGAGCTCACCGTCTTCCAGGGCGACTCAGACCGCGCGCAGGACAATGAATACCTGGGCACGCTGCGGCTCGCGGGCCTGCCGAAGAAGCCTCGCGGCGCGGTGCAGGTGTCGGTGACGTTCGAGGTGAACAACGAATCGCTGCTCAAGGTGACCGCGAAGGAAGGCACCACGGGGCGCGAGGTCGTCAGCACGTTCACTACCCGTGATACGCCGGAGTCGGTGAAGGCTCGGCTGGCGCAGGAGGAGCCCGCTCCGGCGCCGGTGCCTCCGGTCGTGACACCGGGAAACGCGGCTCCGGCGGCGCGCAAGGTGGCGGCGGCTCCGCCCGTTGTTCAGGAGGCGGCGCCGGACGTCGCTATCGTGTCAAAGCAGAAAGGTTTCATGGGGTGGTTGAAGGGGCTGTTCGGCCGCGCCTGAGGGCAAGGCCTCCCGTGATTCATTACCGGGGGTGTCTACGGGATTGAGCAGTCGGGCTGCTATGAAGTGTCGAAATTTTTCGACACTTGGACGGCCCCCCCGTGACCGACCTCTCCCAATGCCTTCCTGGCGTACTGCTGAAGCTTGCCCAAAATCCGTCCGCCCGGGCGCCCCTCTACACATTCCTGGGTGATGACGGTGAGGAGACCGTGTGGAGCGCGTCCGACCTGGACGTGCGAGCACGGCGGATTGCCTCCGCGCTGCGAGAGCGTGGCGCGCAAGGCGAGCGCGTGCTGCTGCTGTACCCGCCGGGGCTGGACTACATCGCGGGCTTCTTCGGCTGCCTGTACGCGGGAGCGGTGGCGGTGCCCGCGTATCCGCCGGACCCGATGCGGCTGGAGCGCACCCTGCCCCGCCTGCGCGCCATCATCCAGGACGCACGTGCGTCGGTGGTGCTCACCACGTCGGGCATCCTCGGGCTGTCGGACTTCGTCTTCGAGCAGGCGCCGGACTTCCGCGCGCTGCACTGGATGGCGACGGACGAGTTGCCGGAGGGCGGCGAGCGGGACTGGGTGGCGCCGGAGGGCCTGGGCGCGGAGTCGCTCGCGTTCCTTCAGTACACGTCCGGGAGCACGGGCACGCCGAAGGGCGTGATGCTCACGCACGGCAACCTGCTGCACAACCTGTCGCTCATCCACGGTGCCTTCGGTGCGCGCGCGGACAGCGTGGGCGTCATCTGGCTGCCGCCGTACCACGACATGGGCCTCATCGGCGGCATCCTGGAGCCGCTGTACGGAGGCTTCCCGGTGACGTTGATGTCGCCGATGGCCTTCCTCAAGCGGCCCATGGCGTGGCTGGAGGCGGTGTCGCGCTTCGGGGGCACCATCAGCGGAGGGCCGAACTTCGCGTTCGACTTGTGCGTGCGAAAGAGCACGCCGGAGCAGCGGCGGGCGTTGGACTTGAGCCGGTGGGAGGTGGCCTTCTGCGGCGCGGAGCCAATTCGTCCGGAGACGCTGGAGCGCTTCGTGGAGGCCTTCGGCCCCAGTGGCTTCCGGCGCGAGGCCTTCTACCCGTGCTACGGGCTGGCGGAAGGCACGCTCATCGTCTCCGGAGGCGAGAAGGCGGCGCCGCCGGTGTCGGTGACGATTTCAGGTGAGGCGCTGGAGCGGCACCGCGCGGAGGAAGTGGGCGCGGCGCAGCCCGGTGCGCGCACGCTGGTGGGGTGTGGCCAGACGCTGGCGGAGCAGCGAGTCGCCATCGTGGACCCGGAGACGTTGGAGCGGCGTGGGCCCGGGGAGGTGGGCGAAGTCTGGGTGTCAGGGCCGAGCGTGGCCCAGGGGTACTGGGGCCGTGAGGAGGCGACGCGCGAGACGTTCCATGCGCGCATCGCGCGTGAGGACGGCGGGCCGTACCTGCGCACGGGTGACCTGGGCTTCCTGGGGCCGGAGGGCGAGCTTTACGTCACGGGGCGGCGCAAGGACCTCATCATCCTGCGCGGGAGAAACCACTACCCGCAGGACCTGGAGGCGACGGTGGAGGGGGCGCACCCGGCGCTGAGGCCCGGGG
>NZ_RAWQ01000074.1:0-40961 GCF_003668965.1 Corallococcus sp. AB030 | reverse complement strand
CCGGTGCGGTCGCGCGCGGCGGAAGGGCCGGCGGCGGCGCGGCGGGTTCAGGCAGCTCCGGTGCGTCCGTGAAGCGCGTCACCCACGCGGCTCCCAGCGTGAACAGCAGGAACAGCCCCAGGCTCAGGCCGGGGATGAGGAGCCAATGGACAACGGTGCGGTGAGAGGACGCCATGGGCCGGGAGCCCGCGTGTCATACCCGCCTCACGAAGGGCCGTGAAGCGGGGATTCACGCGAGCGCCCGAGGCTACGGATACACCTCGCGCCGCGGGCCGGGCGTCGTGGGCGTCGTCGGGGGCACCACCACCGCCCCTTCCGCGCGGATGCGCTGCTTGCGGCTGACGCCCAGCGTGGCGCCGAGCACCGCCGCGACGAGCCCCAGCAGCAGCCCCGCGAAGATGCCCCAGAAGACGCGGCCGGAGCGGTCCGCCACCTTCAGCGCGCCCTGCTGGGCCTGCTGGCCCAGCTCACTGGCCTTGGTCTTGGCCTGGTCCACCTGCTGCTCCACACGGTCGGCCACGCCTTCCGCGTCCTGGCGCGACAGCTTGGTGTTCTGCGCGATGTTGCTCACCAGGAGCTCACGGTCCATGCGGCCCTGGCGCACGCCCTCGGTGACGATGTCCTTGGTCGCTGCCTCCAGCTGGTTCGCGGTGATGGTGGGCTTGCCCTCCTGCCGCAGGCGCTGGTTCACCGGCGCGAGCGCGTCGTTGGCGTCCAGGCCGAACGCCTTCGCCGCTTCACCGCCGCCCGTCACCGCCCCCACGGCGGCGGTGCCACCCGCGCCCACCGCGGCCTTGCCCACGTTGAACACCGCGCCCAGCACGCTCGACAGCACCATGCCCAGCACGAGGACGCCCATGAGCGTCGTCAGGCCCCAGAGCACCGCGCCGTGCATGGCGCCTCCCGCCTTGTCCACGATGCCCGCGCTGCGCGCGGCCACCACGCCGCCCACGAAGAGCGCCACCAGCGGCACGAGCACGCTCCAGATGCCGGTGAAGATGCCCGCGGACTTCGCGCTCCCCGCGTCGGCGGGGTTCACCGACGACAGGCCCAGCGCCAGCCCCAGCGTGTAGAGCAATATCCAGACGCCCAGCGCGACGAAGGTGCCACCGAAGATGGCGCCCCAGCTCAGCTTGTACGCACTGCCTGGCACCGCTGGGATGATGCCGGCTCGTTCGCTTTCAACAATGGCTGCCATTGGACTCCACCCTCGCTTCCCGTGAGTCGCCGAAGCCGCGCCTGGGCACGGTCCGGACGTACGTGTCTGGGCTGAAGGTGTGCACCGGGGAAGCCACTTCGTTTCACTGCTTCACGGCCGCCCCGCCCCGAAGGGTGGGGCGGAAGGCCGGGTGGCCTCAGCGCAGGCCGAGCGCGTCGAGGAGCAGTGCCTCGCGCGCCACCACCGGCTCGCGAGGGAGCGCGTCCGTGCGGTAGCGCGCGACGAGCGCGGGCAGGGTCACCGGGCTGCCGTCGCCCAGGCCGCTCCATGCGGCGAGCAGACCCAGGACGTGCTCGGGAGGTCGGCCGCGCGCCCGCAGCTCCGCGAGCGCGAACGCCCCGTCGCGCTTCGCCAGCCGCTTGCCGTCCTCGCCCATCACCAGCGGCACGTGGAGGAACGCGGGCGCGGGCAGGCCCAGCGCGGCGTAGAGCTGGAGCTGCCGGGGCGTGGAGGGCAACAGGTCGTCCCCGCGCAGCACGTGGGTGATGCGGCTGGCCGCGTCGTCCACCACCACCGCGAGCTGGTAGCTGGCCACGCCGTCGTTGCGGCGCACCACGAAGTCCCCCACCAGCGCCTGCACATCCTGGGCGTACGGGCCCATGAGCTCGTCCACGAAGCGCACTTCGCCTTCGCGCGCGCGGAAGCGGTACGCGGGGGCGCGCGTGCGGGCACGTTCCGAAACCTGCTCGGCGGTGAGGTGCGCGCAGGTGCCGGGGTAGCGTGGGCCTTCGTCGGACAGGCCGTGGGGAGCGCTCGCCGCGCGGGCGATCTCCGCGCGCGTGCAGAAGCACGGGTAGATGAGCCCCTCGCGCCCGAGTTTCTCCTGGGCCTCGCGGTAGACGCTGTCGCGCTCGCTCTGGATGAGCGGTTTTTCGTCCCAGTCCAGGCCCAGCCAGCGCAGGTCCTCGTAGAGGTCCTGGAGGAACTGGGGGCGGCATCTCGCGCGGTCCAGGTCCTCGATGCGCAGCAGGAACGCGCCGCCCGCGGCCCGGGCCTGGAGCCAGCCCAGGAGCGCGCTTCTCATGTTGCCCAGGTGCATGCGGCCGGTGGGGCTGGGGGCGAAGCGTCCTCGCATCGTGGCGGCGACCATAACTTCCCCGCCCGCACCGCGCGCTGGGAGAGAATGCCCCGCCGCTTCCTTCCGTTCCTGGGATGTGACTCCCTCCATGCGCTTCCTGCACTGCTCCGACGTCCACATCACCGAGGACTATTTCGCCCTGCCGCTGCGCAAGCTGGGCTGGCGCCGCTGGATTGCGCTCGTCGAGCTGACGGCGGGAGGCCGGGCGAAGGCCTACCGGAACGCGCAGGCCACGCTGTCCACCATCGCCCGCGAGGCGGGCACGCACGGCGTGGACCACTTCATCCTCTCCGGCGACCTCACCGCCTACGCCCTGGAAGGCGAGTTCCGCGCCGCCCGCGCCGCGCTCGCGCCCCTGGCCCCCACGCCCGCGCGCTGCACCGTCATCCCCGGCAACCACGACGTCTTCACCCCCGGCGCGGCGCGTGACGGCCGCTTCGCGCGGCACTTCGGGGACCTGCTGGAGAGCGACCTGCCGGAGTACCGCCGCGAGGGCGCGTTCCCCTTCGTGAGGCTGGTGGGGGAGGGCGCCGCGGTGGTGGGCCTGTGCTCCGCGCGCCCGCTGCCCACGCCCGGCCTGTCCTACGGCACCGTGGGCCCCGCGCAGCTCGAAGGCCTGGCGGCCCTGCTGAAGGACGCCCGGTTGGACGGCCGCGCCATCCTGGTGGTGGTGCACCACGCGCCGCGCGGTGCCGCGAACCACGCGGACGGCTGGCACCACGGCCTGCGTGACGCGGACGCGCTCCTGAAGCTCCTGCCGGGCCCGCGCTTCGCGGTGCTCCATGGGCACATCCACCAGCGCTACCACCACCCGGCCACCGACGACCGGCCCCACCTGTTCGGCGCGGGCTCCTCCACCCAGGCGGGGAAGGAGGGCTACTGGCTCATCGAGGTCCAGGACGGCGTCGTCGTGGGCGGCACGAAGCACGTGCCGGCCTTGTGACAGTCCCCCCGGGCGGCGGTACAAGGGGCGCACATGACCCCGGCGCCCACGTCCCCACCCGTTGAGTTGTCCCTGGACGAGTACCGCTACCTGCGCCAGCTGGGACGCGTCACGGACGACCTCCTGGAGGAGAGCCTGCGGGAGCGCGAGACGCTCACCCAGTGCTTCCGGCGCTGCTTCCCCACGCTGCTTTCGCACCTGGGCGCGCGCGCCATCGCCGTCACCACGCGCGACGAGGAGCTGGTGGAGCAGACCTGGAGCGCGGGCGACTGGGGCGGCGTCTTCGCCGGGAGTCTTCTGGCGGGGCCCGTGGGCCTGAGCGTCCTCGACACGGGCACGCTGCTCACCCAGACGCTGGACGTGGCGGGCTCACCGGTGGGGACGATGGGTGTGCTCTTCGCGGGGCCGCCCGGTGACGCGGGCATCACCGCGAAGCGCGCGCGCGCGCTGGACGTGGTGGCGGAGGAGCTGGACACGGTGCTGATGCTGGTCCACACCGCGTCGGAGAAGCACCAGCTCATCCTCCAGTGCAACGAGCACCTGGCCAACCCCGTCTTCGAGGCGGGCATGGACCACGCGGTGCGCACGCTGGCGCAGCGGGTGCGGTTGCCGGGCTTCCTCCTCCTGTACCGCGACGCCGTGCAGCCGCACGTGCTGCACTACCGTTCGTACCGGCACGGGCAGCTGGAGTACGAGAGCGGAGATCAGCCCGGCTCGCAGCTGGAGACGCTGCTGCACCAGCACGGCACGCGGTTGCTGCACGGGGACGCGGGCGTGCTCAAGCGCCTGTTCGACGGGCGCTCCACGGAAGCGGTGCTCATCTCCGCGGCCACGCGCAGCGAGCCCCTGGGCAAGATTGTCGTCTGGAGCAACGAGGGCTTCTCCGCGTACGCGATGGACCTCATCCGCGTGCTGGCCTCCACGCTGAGCCAGCGCCTGCTGGACTACAACCGCGAGCGCATCCACCTGTCGCAGTTCTTCCCCACGGTGGCCATCGACGCGCTGCTGGAGGACCCGGACTACGCGCGGCACCTGCGCGCGCAGGAGCAGGAGGTGGGCATCCTGTTCGCGGACATCAACGGCTTCACCCGCATCTGCGAGCAGGGCTTCGACAGCCCGCGCAGCATCGGCCGCTTCGTGGACGAGTGGAGCGCGCGCGCCGTGGACTGCATCTGGCAGCGCGGCGGCGTGTTCGACAAGATGGTGGGCGACTGCGTCATCGGCCTCTTCGGTCCGCCCTTCTTCCAGACGGACCGCGTGCGCCGCGCGGAGGCCGCCGTGCGCGCCGCGCAGGACATCCAGGCCTTCACTGCGGAGTTGAGCGAACGCGAGGAGGTGGCCGCGCTGTGCCAGCGGGTGAAGCTGCCGGGCCTGGGCGTGTCGGTGGGCGTGAATCTGGCCACAGCGAACTGCGGCCTCTTTGGTCCCAACCGCAACTACACCGCGTTCTCCAGTGGCATGAACCAGGCCGCGCGGCTGCAGTCGCTGGCGGGGTTCCGCGAGACGCTGGTGATGGAGAGCGTGCACGAAGCGCTGAAGCAGTCGCAGGAGCCCTTCGTGCGCAAGCTCCAGTTCGGCCCCCTCACGGAAACGCCGGTGAAGAACGTGGCGCAGCCGCTGCGGCACTACCGGCTGGCGCCGTAGCTGTCACGCCAGCAGGTGCGTGCCCGCGTAGCGCCGCGAGAAGTGGATCCACCGGCGCTCGTCCACCTCCACCTGCCACTCGCTGTTGGGCGTCAGCGGCAGGCGCTGCTTGAGGAAGCTCTCCAGGTGGTCCGCCGCCTTGATCGGCGTGAGCCCCGGTGCGCGGAACGCGATGTGGAGCACCACGTCCAGCGACGGTGCCACGTCCACCGACGCACAGATGCGCAGCGTACCCACGCGGCGCTGGTACTGGGTATCCGATGCCGGCCATGTGGCGGAGGCCTCGGGCTGCGGAGGCGCCTGCTCGAGCCAGTTGTCGGGGATCAGGATGAAGTCGAGCAGGTTGCTGCTCGCCTCTTCCACCGTGCCGTGCTCCTGGATGGAAAGCATTGCCCACCTCCGCCAGAGAAGCCGTTGGGGTTGCGTGGAAGCCGTCTTGAAGAATGTGCCCACGAGCCCATGCCATGCAAGGGCCCCCGAACATCCACGTGCCGCACACACCTCGTTACGCGCGTGCGGACGGAGCGGACGCTAGCGCTCCGGGGTGACACGTCAGGTCGGGTGGTGTTCCGAGCGACCCCGCACGTTGCTCAGGACGCGACGGGAAGGGAGCGGCGGGGCTTGCGCTCCACGGCGGCCTTGAGCTGGCCGCAGCCCGCGTCGATGTCGATGCCGCGACGTTGGCGCACCGTGCTGGGCACGCCGTACGACGTGAGCACGTCCTGGAACGCACGCACCGCGTCGGGGACGCTGGGGCCGCCGTCGTAGCCCACCGTGGGGTTGAGCGGGATGACGTTCACGTGCGCGTCCATCCCGTGCAGCAGCGTCCCCAGATGGTGTGCGTGCTCCGCGGTGTCGTTGCGGCCGGAGATGAGCGTCCACTCGAAAAAGATGCGGCGCTTGCGCTTCGCCACGTAGTAGCGGCACGCGTCCATCAGCTCGTTGAGAGGCCAGCGGCGGCCCGCGGGCACCAGCGCGGCGCGCTCCGCGTCCGTGGCGCCGTGGAGGCTCACCGCGAGCTGCACAGGGCGCGCCTCGTCCGCGAGCCGGAGGATGCCGGGCACCACGCCCACGGTGGACAAGGTGATGAAGCGCGGCGCCAGCGCCAGGCCCTTGGGGTCCACGAGGATGTCCACCGCGGCCATGGTGTGCTCGTAGTTGTGCAGGGGCTCGCCCATGCCCATGAGCACGATGTTGCGCAGCGCTTCCCCCTGCGCGCGCAGGACGCGCGTGACGTGGAGCACCTGGCCCACGATTTCGCCCGGCGTCAGGTGGCGTGACAGCCCCATCTGGCCCGTGGCGCAGAAGACGCAGCCCATGGCGCACCCGGCCTGCGTGCTCACGCACACGGTGGCGCGGCCCTTGAAGCGCATCAGCACCGTCTCAATGGTCTGCGCGTCGTGCAGGCGCAAGAGCAGCTTGTGGGTGAGCCCGTCGCTGCTGAAGCTCTCGTGATGCGTGGCGAGCGTGCCCAGGT
This sequence comes from Corallococcus sp. AB030, assembly GCF_003668965.1. Classification (NCBI taxonomy): domain Bacteria; kingdom Pseudomonadati; phylum Myxococcota; class Myxococcia; order Myxococcales; family Myxococcaceae; genus Corallococcus; species Corallococcus sp. AB030. The sequence goes on along the minus strand of NZ_RAWQ01000074.1, from coordinate 34,600 downwards.
GCGCTCGCTCCTGGAGCACGGCCTGGAGGTCCGGGCGCAGTCCCTGCACGTCGCCTGTCGCGGTGACGCCGTCGCGGTACAGGCCCGTCCACACGCGCTCGCGGTACTGGGGGCTGAAGCCCCAGCCGGCGAGCCGCGCATCCAGCGCGGGGCGGGGCAGGTCGTAGAGGTTGACGGTGGCGTCCGGCATGACGGGACCTGGGATAACACACCCGGCGCGGACGCACCCGGGTCCGCCGGCCTGAGGGGCGGACGAGGGAGCGAGTGTGGGAGGCGGGCGGGGTTCCCGGTGCGTTGCGGCGTCCAGCGGCTGACACCGCGCGTGCCAGTGCGCCGCGTCGTGCCAATCGTGGAGGGCCTATGGGTCTGGCCATCCAGCAGGAGGAGTTCACGCCGGAGGAGCACGCGCGGTTCGTGGAGCGGCTCGCGGAGAGCCTGGAGGCGCTGCGACAGGTGCTCCAGCGCCCGGGCTTTGGCGTGGGACCCGCGACGATGGGCGCGGAGCTGGAGGTGGCGTTGGTGGACGGCGCGGGTTCGCCGCTGCCGGTGAACCAGCAGGTGCTGGCGAAGTCCAAGGACGACCGGCTGACGCTGGAGCTCAACCGCTTCAACATGGAGATGAACCTGCGCCCCTCGTTGCTCGCGGGGCGGCCTTTCACCGGGCTCCAGGCCCAACTGGACGAAGTGTTGGCGGAGTTGAGGCGCGCGGCGGCGACGGAGGGCGCGCGCGTGGCGGCGGTGGGAATCCTGCCCACGCTGCGGCAGGTGGACCTGGGGAAGAACGCGCTCACGCCGCAGCCGCGCTACCGGGCGCTGGCCTCGGCCATCCGCAAGCGGCGCGACGGGCCCTTCCAGGTGGCCATCGCGGGCGACGACACGCTCAACCTCGCCTGGGAGGACGTGACGCTGGAGGGGGCGAACACGTCGCTCCAGTTCCACCTGCGCGTGGCCCCGGAGGACTTCGCGCGCGTGTACAACGCCGCGCAGCTGGCCACCGGGCCGGTGCTGGCCGCGTGCGGAAACTCGCCGGTGTTCCTGGGCAAGCGGCTGTGGGAGGAGACGCGCGTGGCGCTCTTCCAGCAGGCCACCGACGACCGGAGCGACAGCGACGAGGCCGCGCACCTGCACCCGCGCGTGACGTTCGGACACGGCTGGGTGCGCGAGGGACTGCACGAGCTGTTCGCGGAGGCCGTGGCGCTCCATCCGGCGCTCCTGCCGGTGATGGGGCAGGAGTCCCCGCTGGAGGTGGTGGCCGCTGGCGGCCTGCCGAAGCTGGAGGAGCTGCGGCTGCACCAGGGGACGGTCTGGTCATGGAACCGGGCCATCTATGATCCGCACGGGGAAGGCCACGTGCGCATCGAGTTCCGCGCGCTGCCGTCCGGCCCCACGCCGGTGGACATGGTGGCCAACGGTGCGTTCCTGCTGGGGCTGACGCTGGGTCTCGCGGAGCGGGTGGACGCGCTGCTGCCGGCGCTGCCCTTCTGGCAAGCGCGGCGCAACTTCAAGCAGGCGGCTCACTACGGCCTGGGCGCGACGCTGCTGTGGCCGGCGGAGACCGCGCCCAGTCCTCGGGTGATGCCGGCGGCGGAGCTGGTGAAGCAGCTGTTGCCGGTGGCGAGGCGCGGGCTGCTGGAGGCCGGGGTGGAGGCCTCGGAGGCGGACGGCTTGCTGGACATCATCGCCCGGCGCGTGGCGCTTCAGCGGACGGGGGCTCGCTGGCAGCGGGCGGTGCTGGAGCGGCTGGAGGCCCACATGCCCCGCCAGGACGCGCTGGCGGCCCTGCTGGAGCGCTACCTGGAGCTGTCAGAGGAGGGGCTGCCGGTGCACACCTGGCCGGTGGAGCGCTGACGTACCCCGGAGCCTGGGGGCCTTGTCGGGACGGGGCTGTCGCGGTGAATAATCGCGGCATGCTGTGAGTCAGCCTGCGGGGCCGCGTGCCTCTCGCTGAAGGGTGCCGTTCCCGTGATTGCCTCGCTCCTTGCTTCGTTCCGCTCCGGCGCCCGCCGGAAGCCCTTCCTCGTCCCCGCGCTGCTGTGCGCGGGGGGACTGACCGCGTGCTCGACCACCCGGGGCCACGCCAACGACCTGGCGGAGAAGGGCCGCTTCGTGGAGGCGGCCGAGGTCTACGTGAAGCTCGTCAATGACGAGCCCAACAACCCCGAGTATCGCGCGTCGCTGGATGACCTGCGCTGGCGCGGCCTGTCGCAGCTGCTCACCCAGGCGCGGCAGGCGCGGGTGGAGGGGCGGGACGAGGACGCGGAAGCGAACCTGGAGCAGTTCTTCACCTACAGGGTGAAGTGGAACTCCAAGCTGGATGGCGGCATGGAGAGCTCGCTCCTGGAGGAGATGGCGGGCACGCACCGGCACCTGCGCCAGCTCATCATCGACCCGGCGAAGCTGGGCAACGCGCTGACGGCGGAGTCGCACCTGGACCGCAAGCGCACGCTCCTGGCCCAACCGGAGATGGCGCCCATCCGCCGCGACGTGGAGGAGGCGGTAGCGCAGGGCGGCGTGGCGACGTGCGCGAAGCTGAAGCAGTCGCTGTCCGGCGGCGCGCAGCACTGGACGGAGCTGGTGTCGCGCTACTGCGGGCACTACCAGCAGTCGGCGCCCCGCGCGGGGATGTTCCCGGAGGCGCTGGGCGTGCCCACGTGGGAGGTGTCCGTGGATGGCATCAGCAATGACGTCGTGCAGTACCTGATGACACGGCTGTCGGGCGCGTTCGAGGCCTCGCCCTGGTACTCGGAGGCGTCCCAGCGCCACGCGCCGATGACCATCGCCGGGAGCCTGAGCGAGCGGCGCACCGTCGAGCCCGTGCGGCTGACGGCGCCGTGGACGGAGCGCGTGCCGTACACGGACCACGAGGACCGCACCGCGACGGCGGAGGTGCCGTACTCGGTGGAGGAGTCCTACGAAGAGAAGGGCGTGATGAAGAAGCGCCTGGTCCGTCAGACGAAGACGGTGGAGTACAAGACGACGGTCGAGGTGACGAAGTACCGCGACGTGTCGCGCTCGTTCGACTACCACGCGCAGCGGCGGGGCGTGGAGTACCACTTCGCGGTGGTGGCCCAGGGCATCCTCCAGGAGCGGCACGCGCCGCTGGCGGTGAAGGCGGAGAACGCCCTGGAGGCCTCCGGCTACGAGCACAACATCACCTTCGAGCCCGGCGGCGTGCGCCCGCAGGTGTTCCAGCGGCCCAACAAGGAGGGCTGGCTGGATGGCCAGCTGCGCGGCTACGAGCAGACCTTCTTCGCCTCGCTCATGTCGCGCTGGCAGGACGCGTTCTGCAATGCGCCCGCCTTCGCCGTGGAGGATGCGGCCCGCTGCGCGCGAGGCGGCGTGGAGCTGCCCGGGCCCGCGAAGCAGGCCCTGACGGACACGCTGGGCGACGACGCGGCGCAGGTGCACCGGCTGTTCGTCTGGAACTGAGGCGCTCGGCGTCGAGGCGGGTGCGCTCGCCGCGCCTGCCTCACGGTTGCTGACGCCAGCCCGCGACGGATTGCGCGTGGGATGCGCCTGCAAGGTGTGCGCGCCGACTGGAAGCGGTGCCGCACGTAGGCTGGGCTTCGGCCCTCGTCCTCCGCGCCCTTGCGCAGGCCCAGCATGTGGCGCAGCTCGCGTGAGGACTGGCGGTCGCGCTCAGCCCTCGTCCTCCGCGCCCTTGCGCAGGCCCAGCATGCGGCGCAGCTCGCGCGCGGACTGGCGGCTCACCTCCACTGAGTGGCCCCGCGCCGTACGCGCCAGATAGCCGCCGGTCTCCAGCGGCTCCAGCCGCGTCACGTGGGACAGGTTGAGCAGCGCGCGGCGGTGCACCCGGTGGAAGTGCTCCGGGGGCAGCTTGTCCGCCAGCTCGTTGAGCGTGAAGTCGGTGAGGTAGTCGCCCTGCGCGGTGAACACCGTCACCAGCTCGTCCTCCAGCGACGCGTGCGAGATGGCGTCCGGCGACACCAGCACCAGCCCCTGCCGCGTCGGGATGGGCAGCCGTGTCAGTGCCGGCTTCTCCGCCGCTGCCGTCGGCGCCGTCGCGGTAGGCGCCTTCACCCGCGCCGGCACTCGCGCCCGCGCGCGCTCCAGCGCCTTCTGAAGCCGCGCCGCCTCCACGGGCTTGAGGACGTAGTCCACCGCGCCGTGCTCGAAGGCGTTCACCGCGTGCTCCGCGTGGGCGGTGCAGAAGATGACGTGGGGCCCGCCTTCCGGCAGCAGCGCCATCGCGTCCAGTCCGCTCAGGCCCGGCATGTGGATGTCCAGCAGCACCACGTCCACGCCGCCCGCGCGCACCGCCGCGAGCACCGAGTCCCCATCCACCGCCTCGCCGCAGACGCTCACGTCCGGCAGCGCGGCCAGCAGGCGGGACAGGCGCTTGCGGGCCAGCAGTTCATCGTCGGCGATGAGGACGCGCAGGGGCTCTCTCACGTGAGGACTCCGGGTTGGGGGCCCTGGCGGGGCAGGGTGACGGTGACACGGGTGCGCCCGTCGGCGCTCTCCAGGGACAGGAGCGCGTGGCCGCCATAGGCCAGCGCCAGCCGCCGCTCCACGGTGGGCAGGCCCACGCTGCCCTCTCGCGGGCCCTTGGACGCGCCCGGGTTGTCGATGGACACCACCACCGCCCCCTCGCGCGTGACCACCTCCACGCTCAACGGGCCCCGGTGGCCGGCCGCCGGGCCGTGCTTCACCGCGTTCTCCGCCAGGGGCAGGAGCAACAGCGGCGGCACGGGCACGTCCGAAAGCCCGTCCGCAACGTCCATGCGCAGCTGGAACAGGTCCGGGTCGCGCAGCAGGTGCAGGTCGAAGAGCGTGCGCATCAGCTCCAGCTCCTGCGACAGCGGCCAGGTGACGCTGCGCACGCCCGCGAGCACCGAGCGGAGCATCGTGGACAGCCGCAGCACCGCGGCCTCCGCGACGGCGCCGTCCTCGCGGCACCACTCCGCGATGGCGTTCAGCGTGTTGAAGAGGAAGTGCGGATCCAGGTGGCTGCGCAGCGCCAGCAGCTGCGCCTGCTCCGCTTCCCAGGCGAAGCGGGTGGCGCGGGCGCGCTCACGGGCCAGCGTCTCCTCGAAGCCGATGTCCCGCCCCAACCCCCAGCCCGCGACGAGGAACAGGCCGCCGCAGATGGCCAGGTTGTACGGCTCCGACAGGAACATGTCCTGCATCAGCGTGACGCGCGGCAGGGCGTAACCCACCGACAGCACCACGCCGCTGCCCACCGCCGCGTAGAGCAGCAAGCGGATGCCGCCGTGGCTCAGGTCCAGCCCTTCCGGGAACAGCACCCGGTACGACACGGGCGCCACCGCGACGCACATCAGGCACAGCAGGAGGCCAATCCAGAACGCGCGAGGATCCACGCTCCAGCGCACCTGGGCCGCGAGCAGCGGAAGGGAGACCAGGACGATGGGGGCCAACCGCCACGGCGCGACGAGCGCGCGCAGCGTGGCGCGAACGATGGAGCCTTCCGGCGACGTCTCCTGCATGCGGAGGCGGAAGGCTACACCGTCCCGCGTCCTAGCGCTGGGGGACGGGCGCGGGGACGAGGTCCAGGACGAACGTCCCGGCGAGGACCGCGGGGAAGAAGAGGACGGCGAGCACGAACAAGAGCGGCGAGCGCAGTGAGAACATGGGGGGCTTCTCCAGTGTCCATGAAACATGCCCACGAACTCTGGCATCGACCCAGGGACCTTCCGGGGAGGGTTGCCCCCGGCCGTCGCTGTCCCGGGGTGAGCGGTCGCTCAGGCGCTCCGGGTGGCTCCCGCCGCCGGCCCACCCAGCGCGTCCGCCAGCCGCGCAGCCTCCTTGAGGCAGTCGTTGACGCCCACGCCCCGGTACGCGTTGCCGGTGAGGTGCAGGCCGGGCCAGCGCTTCAGCCGCTCCTCCATCGACGCCAGGCGCTCCAGGTGGCCCACGGTGTACTGGGGAATCCCGCGCGGCCAGCGGAACACCGCTGTCAGCTCCGGCGTCGCGGTGAGCCCCGCCATCGTCTTCAGCTCCTCGCGAGCCAGCGCCACCAGCGCGTCCTCATCCCGGGAGACGACCTCCGGCCGGCGAGCGCCGCCCATCAGGCACGTCAGCAGCACGCGCCCGCCCTCCACGCGGAAGGGGAACGTGGTGGAGACATGGATGGTGCCCAGCATCGCGGTGCCCTCCACCGCTGGCACCAGGAACCCGAATCCGTCCGGCTTCGGCACCGTCCCCGGCGCGAAGCCCAGGTGCACCACGGCGATGGGCGCGTACGGGATGGCGTCCGCCTTCTCCGCCAGCTCCGCGTCCAAAGGGCGCACGAGAGAAGCCGCCACGTGCGCGGGCACCGCCAGCACCACGTGCGTCGCGCTCAGCTCCGCCGGCTGGCCCCGCTCCTGGTACCGCACCTTCCAGCCATCCGCCGCGCGCTCCAGTCCCTCCACCTTCGCGTCCGTGCGCACGCTGTCGCCCAGCGCCTTCGCCAGCGCGTCCACCAGCACGCCCAGGCCGCCGTCGAACGTGCTCATCTGCCCGGTGAGCCGGGGGCCTGTCTCCACCGCGCCCGAGCCCTTCGCTTGTCGCGCCGCGCGCTGCGCACGGATGGCGCCCAGGATGAGGCTGCGGTGCTCCTGCTCGAATTTCACGAGTTGCGGGAACGTGGCCTCCGCGCTGAGCTGCTCCGGGTCGCCCGCGTAGGTGCCCGTCTGCATCGCGTCCAGCAGCACCGCCGTCGCCTCGCGCCCCAGGTGGCGCCGCCCCAGCCGGGCCAGGGACTCGTCCGCACCCGTGGGGTTGCGTCCGCTGAACAGCTCCCCCACCACCCGCAGGCGGGAAGCAAGGGGAAGGATGTCGGATTTCAGGAACGCCGGAGGCGACGTGGGCAGGGCTCGCAGGGCTCCGCGTGTGTAGATGTAACGGTTTTTTGCCGCTGCATCCGCCGAACGAATCCGGGATGACACTCCGAGCACGTCCGCCAGTTCACGCGTCGTGGGCTCCCGGTCGAGGAAACTGTTGGGTCCGGCCTCCAACAGGTAGCCCTCGCGGGCGTGGGTCTGCACGTTTCCACCCACGCGTGACGTCGACTCCAGCACCACGGCAGCAGTACCGCGAGCCCGCAATTGGTAGGCCAGCGCCAGTCCGGTGATGCCTCCCCCAATGACCGCGACCGTCATGTCGTCCTACTCCCGAGCTTGTCGTGAGGTGAGCAACCCCGGGCGCCTTAGTGCGAAGGCAAGAGCTTTGCCAAGGAGAGCCTCCCGGCGCGTTAATAAAGGCATGCGCTATGTCATCACGGGAGCGAGCCGTGGCATCGGTTTCGAATTCGTGCAGCAACTGCTGCGGCGGGGAGAAACGGTGGATGCAGGGGTGCGTGCCCCGGAACTGGCGCGCCGGCTGGAGCCGCTGCTGCTGGAGGCCGGCAGCCGCCTGAGGATCCATCCACTGGACGTCACCCGCGCGGACAGCGTCCAGGCCTTCGCGGAGCGCATCTGCCGCGAGCCGGTGGACGTGCTCATCAACAACGCGGGCGTGTCCGGCCAGTGGGTGGGGCTGAATGAGCTGGACTACGAGGACCTGGCGCGCACCATCGAGGTGAACGCGCTCGGGCCGCTGCGCATCACCTCCGCGCTGCTGCCCGCGCTGCGGCACGGCGCGGGGCGCAAGGTGGCGCACGTCACGTCCCGCATGGGGTCGCTCTCCAGCAACACGGAGGGCGGCGCGTACGCCTACCGCATGTCCAAGGCCGCGCTGAACATGGGCGTGCGCTCCATGTCCAACGACCTGCGCCGCGAAGGCCTGGCGTGCGTGCTGTTGCATCCGGGTTGGGTGCAGACGGACATGGGCGGGCAGGACGCGCCGCTGCCGGCGGAGGAGTCCGTGCGCGGGATGCTGAGGGTCATCGACAGCGTCTCGCTGGAGCACTCCGGCCGGTTCTTCGACTACGAGGGCGCGGAAGTGCCTTGGTAGTGGCCTGAAGGGACAGGGTCGCTGTCGCCGGGTGAACACGCCCCGGCCCCCGGGGGCAGGCAGGCAGCCCTCGGGGACGAGGCCGTCGCTGGCGCCTGCCTGCCGCCGTCCCCATCTCGTCGCGAGGAAGTCCGCGGCGGAGGGGTGGGATGGCGTGGCGGCGGTGGTGGCCCACGGTGTGGGTGGCGGCGTGTCTCGTGGCGTGTGGTCCGGGCGCCTCCACGCCGAAGAGCGGACAGGAGGCCGTGACGCCGGGGGATGAACCGGTGACGCCCGTGACGCCTCCGGACGACCCGCCCAAGGAAGAACCCCCGCCTCCCGAGCCACCGCCGGAGGAGGAGCCGCCTCCCGACGAGACGGCGGAAGAGCCGCCACCGCCAGAAGAGGATCCGGTGCTGACGGCCTGCGCGCCGGAGCCCGCGGCGGACGCCACCGTGCCCGAAGCCGAGCGGACCGCGCGCCATGACTACGCCTGCACCGGCATCGCGCTGGATGGCTCGCTGGTCTCCACGGCGGGCACGCCAGTGGCGGACGTCGTGGTGAAGGTGGGGGACGCGCAGGGGCGCACGAACGCGACCGGACACTTCCGATTTCCCGTACTGCCCCGTCACAACCGGTTGCTCACGGTGGAGGCGGAGGGCTTCCGCCCGGCGGTGGTCGCGGTGGAGCTGCGCCGGAGCCTGACGGAGAAGCGCGTGACGCTGCCGCCGGTGCGCCTGTCTCCGAAGGACGGCGTGCGGATGCTCTTCGCGGGAGATGTGTCGCTGGGCCGGCGCTTCCTCGACCCGGACGACACCACGCCGCGCAACCAGATGCCGCCGGACGACCCGGCGGCGCTCATCCGCGTGTCGGATCCGTTGCCGGGCACGAAGGCCGTCTTCACGCACGTGCGGCCCTACTTCCAGGCGGCGGACTTCCGGGCCGTGAACCTGGAGACGCCGGTGACGGACCATCCGGCGACGCCCCACGACGAGAAGGCCTACGCGTTCTTCACGCTGCCCGGCTCGCTGCCCGCGCTGCCGTGGCTGGGCGTGGACTACGTGAGCCTGGGCAACAACCATGTCTACGACTACCTGGCGCCGGGCCTGGAGGACACGCTCACGCACGTGGCCGCGACAGGCATGGCCTTCAGTGGCGCGGGCCAGAACGAGGACCAGGCCTTCATTCCGGCGCGCGTGTCGCTCGCGGGAGCGAACTACAGCCTGGTGTCCATGTGCTCCATCACCGGCAGCGCGCATGACCAGCAGTACGTCGCGGGCCCCAATCAGGGCGGCGCGGCGGACGCGCGGAACCTGATGCGGGCGTCCGCGCTGCTGGCCGCGGAGAAGGCGCAGGGCCGCGTGCCAGTGGCGGTGCTGCACACCGGCGTCGAGTACAGCATCCGGCCCTCCACTCCGACGGCGCAGCGGATGCGCGACCTGGTGGACGCGGGCGCGGGGCTCGTCATCGCGCACCACCCGCACATCCCGCAGGGCTTCGCGCGCCACGAGGGCGTGTTGATGGCGCAGTCGCTGGGCAACTTCGCCTTCGACCAGGACCGCATGGAGACGATGGTGGGCCTGATGGCGGAGGTGGAGGCCAGCGGCACGCGCGTGGACCGGGCTCGCGCGGTGCCCGTGTACATCGAGGACTACCGCCCCCGGCCCGTCGCGGGCGACCTGGCGGAGAACTTCCTGCGCAACCTGGCGGAGCTGTCCCGCGAGGGCGGCGTGGAGCTGGTGCCCCAGCCCTCCTGGGGCGAAGTGCTCCCGGAGGACCGACACGCGGCGGTGAGCGAGCGCACCGTGGACGTGCCGGTGACGGTGGACGCGAACGGCCGCGCGACGGTGGACCTGCGGCCCCTGCGCCATGAAGGGGAGTCCGTGGCGGTGGCGAAGCTCAAGGGCGCGGACGTGACGGGCGTGAAGCTCAAGGCCGGGCGCGACGTGCTCCTGCACGGCGACTTCGAGGACCACGACGTGGACGACGACGCCAACGAAGCCTCGCGCTGGAGCGCGGGCCCGAACGCCGGCTACGTGTGCCAGGACGGGCCGCATCGGGGCGCGGCGGCGCTCTGCCAGCGGCGTGCGGCCAGCGACTCACGGAGCGCGGCGGTGAAGCTGGTCAACCGCTTCCGTCCGCCGGGTTTCGCCGAAGGGCCGCCCAACCGCGACCTCACGGCGGTGGCGTGGCTGAAGGGGCGGGGCGGTGGTGCCTTCTCCGCCAAGGTGCAGTACCTGCCCGTGGAGTCCTACACGCTCTTCGGCGAGCAGACGCTGCTGCGCCACGACGGCGGCACCTACGACTGGACGCTGGTGGCGGAGGACCTGCACTTCCCCGCGGATCCGCCGAAGCCGGACCTGTGGAACGCGCCCTGGGCGTTGGACCTGACGCTCAACACCGCGCCTCCGAAGTCCGGCCAGGGCGTGACGGCGGTGGACGACCTGGCGCTGGTGGCCTGGGAGAAGCAGGCCACGGGAGGCACGCTGACGCAGCAGACGCCGCACGCGCGGGACTTCGTGCGGGTGGAGGCTCCGGCGGGCACGTACACGCTGCGCGTCACCTTCCGCGAGCACCGCGTGCCCTGAGGACTTGTTTCAAGGGAACAGCAGCTGCGTCTTCCAGCCCGCGCCGTCGCGCAGGTACACGTTGCGCTCGTGCAACCGGCTGGGGCGGGCGTGCCAGAACTCGATGCGGTCCGGCACCACGCGGAAGCCGCTCCAGTGCGACGGGCGCTCCACCGCACGGCCCTGGAAGCGCGCCTCCACCTCCGCCACGCGCTGCTCCAGCAGCTCGCGCGAGGGCAGCTCCTCACTCTGGAGGCTGGCCCACGCGCCAATCTGGCTGCCGCGCGCGCGGCTCTGGAAGTACGCGTCCGCCTCCGCGTCCGTCACCTGTTCCACCCGGCCCTCGATGCGCACCTGCTGCTCCAGGGGCTGCCAGAAGAAGCACAGCGCCGCGTACGGGTGCGCACGGAGCTGACGGCCCTTGCGGCTGTGGAAGTTGGTGAAGAAGACGAAGCCCCGCGCATCGAAGTCCTTGAGCAGCACCACGCGTGAGCTGGGGCGGCCCTGGTCGTCCACGGACGCGACCACCATGGCGTTCGGGTCCACGGGGATGGCGGCCTTCGCCTGGGCGAAGAGGTCGGCGAAGCGCTGGATGGGGTCGGGAGGGATATTCGTCACGCGGCGCACCATAGGAAACACGGCCCCGGCGCGCACGTTCGCGGTTGACTCCCTGTCGGGACTCGCACGCAATGGCGGGACTCATGAAGATCCTCTTCATCGCCTCGGAGGTCACCCCCTTCTCGAAGACGGGGGGACTGGGCGACGTGGCCGGGGCCCTGCCCACGGCGCTCGCCGGGCTGGGGCACGACGTGAAGATCGTCACGCCCCGCTACCAGGACGTGCGCAACACCGGACACTTGCTGCCCACCGGCCAGTCCCTGGTGCTGCGCTTCCCCTTCGGTGAAACGGGCGGCCCCATCCTGTCCGCGCGCCTCTCCGAACGCCTGGAGGTCCTCTTCCTGGAGAACGAGGCCTTCTACGGCGGCCGCAAGGGCCTCTACGGCGACGCGGGCAGTGAGTTCGCGGACAACCCCCGCCGCTTCGCCTACCTGTGCGTGGGCGCGCTCCAGGCCGCGCAGCGCCTGCGCTTCTTCCCGGACATCATCCACCTGCACGACTGGCAGACGGGCCTGGTCCCCGTGGCCCTGCGCCGCGGCTTCCAGGGCACGCCGCTCGCTAAGGCGAAGTGCGTCTTCACCATCCACAACCTGGCCTACCAGGGGCAGTTCCCCAAGCGGACCATGGAGGACCTGGGGCTGCCGTGGGACCTCTTCACGCCGGAGGGCGTGGAGTTCTACGACCACGTCAACTTCCTCAAGGCGGGGCTCGTCTACTCCGAAGCGCTCACCACCGTGTCGCCCACCTACGCGCGCGAAATCCAGACGCCGGAGCAGGGCTACGGGCTGGATGGACTGCTGCGCCGCCGCTCGCACGCGCTCACCGGCATCATCAACGGCATCGACGCGCACGAGTGGAACCCCCACACGGACTCCTTCCTGCCCGCGCGCTACGGCCCGGAGGACATGACGGGCAAGGCGATGTGCAAGCGCGCCCTGCTGGAGCGCTTCGGCCTGCCCACGGAAGGCAACGCGCCGGTGTTCGGCATCGTCAGCCGGCTGGCGTGGCAGAAGGGCGTGGACCTGCTGCTGGAGACGCTGCCCGCGGCGCTCCAGGGGGACCTGAGGTTCGTGGCGGTGGGCAACGGCGACCCGACCCTGGAGGCGGGCCTGAGGGCGCTGCAGGCACGCCACCCGAAGCAGGTGGGCGTGCACATCGGGTTCGACCCGGCGTTGTCACATCTGGTGGAAGCCGGGTCGGACTTCTTCCTCATGCCCAGCCGCTACGAGCCGTGCGGCCTGAACCAGATGTATTCACTGCGCTACGGCACGGTGCCCATCGTCCGGGCCACGGGTGGACTGGTGGACACGGTGGAGGGGGGGCTGGATGGCAACGGCATCCTCTTCGAGTCCTTCCACCGCTCGGCGCTCCTGGCCGCCATCCGCCGGGCGCTCTCCCTGTACGCGGACCCCGCACGGCTGGGGGACTTCCAGGTGCGGGGCATGGGGAAGGACTTCTCCTGGACCGCGTCCGCCCGGAAGTACGAGGCCCTCTTCACGTCACTGGTGGCGGAATAGTGGGGCCGCTCCCGGATCCGCGTTAATCTTGGCCCCGTGGCGGAAGCTCCGGACCTGGGTGGCTATGAAGTGGTCGGCCGGCTTGCGGTCGGAGGCATGGCCGAGGTGTATCAGGCGCGTCCCCGTGAGACGACCCAGCGCTCCCCGGGCGAGCCCGACGAAGTGGTCATCAAGCGGCTGCACCCGTCCTTCCGCAACGACCCCGCGTATGTGAAGGCCTTCGTCGACGAGGCGAAGCTGACGGTGCGCCTGCGCAACGCGCACATCGTGCGGACGTTCCGGCTGTTCCGCGCCGGGCCGGACTACCTCATGGTGCAGGAACTCGTGAGTGGCCGGACGCTGGGCTACATGCAGGAGCTGCTGCTCAAGGCGGGCGCCGCGATGCCGCCGGAGTCCGCCTGCTACATCGCGTGGTGCATCCTCAAGGCGCTGGACTACATCCACCGCGCCAAGGTGGGGGAGAACGGCGCCACCATCGTCCACCGCGACGTGAACCCCGCCAACGTGCTCCTGGGCGTCCAGGGCGACGTGAAGCTCACCGACTTCGGCGTGGCGGAGGTCGAGGGGATGATCCGCGGCGACTCCGGCGCGCTGCGCGGCACGCTGCCGTACATGAGCCCGGAGCAGGTGCTGGGGCAGGCGGTGGACGCCCGCACGGACCTGTACGCCGTGGGAGTCATCCTCTGGGAGCTGTGGGCCGGCCGCCGCCTCTTCACCGGCGACAACGAGGCGCAGCTGATGCACCAGGTGCGCGACGCGCGCGTGCCGCTCTTGTCCACGCTGTCTCCGGACCTGCCGGACTACGCGGCGCGGGTGGCGCGCAAGGCGCTGTTCGCGGACCGGGCCCGCCGCTTCCAGTCCGCGGGGGAGTTCATCAAGGCGCTGGAGGTCCTGGCGCGCCGCGCGAGCTGGCCCCTGACGGTGGAGGCGCTGCAGCCTCTGTTGGGCGGCTGATGCGCTCGCGCCGGGCGGTGCTCGGGCTGGGCCTGGCCGGCATCTCCTGCCTGTCCGGCTGCCTGGGCGTGGTGCCCTTCCGGCCGCGCGCCTACGACGAGGCGGTGCGGGTGGAGGCGATGGACGTGGCCTTCACGCGCGACGGCAGCGGGGCGCTCACGCTGAAGCTCCAGGTGGGGAACCCGTCCTCGGACGCGGCCACGCTCACCCGCGTGGACTTCGACCTGCGCGTGGACGGACGGCGCGTGGCCACGGGCGAGCAGGTGATGGGCGTGCCCCTGGACGGCAAGGGCGAAGTCCCCCTGGAGGTCTACTTCCCGTTGGCCGTGGCGCGCGGCGGCGGCCGTCCGGAGCCGGGCTCGCACGTGGTGCGGGTGGAGGGCGGCGTGGTGCTGCGCTTCGGAGGCTCCGAGCGGCGCGCGCCCTTCCGGGACACGCGCTCGCTGGACCTCGCGTGGGTGCCGGGCGGGGAGTCCAGCCCGGCGCAGTGAGCTTTCAGCTCTTCGCGTCCGGAGCCGAGCTGGAGTCGGAGGCCTGTCGCGGCGAGCCTCCCTGGCCGTCCGGGAGGCCGGGCGCGACGCTCTTGAGGCGGGACATCCGCACGCGGTCGATGCGGGCGCCCTCCTTGGTGGCCACGACGAACTGCCAGCCGTTGTAGGTGAAGCGCTCGCCCACGTCCGGCAGGTGGCCCGCGAGCGAGGACAGGTAGCCGCCCAGCGTGTCGAAGTCGCCCTCTGGCAGCGGGAAGCCGAAGAGCTTGGTGAACTGATCCACCTCCATGGCGGCGTCCACCAGCGAGCTGCCGTCGGCCATCTTCTCGACGAGCTTCTCCTCCACCTCGAACTCGTCGCCGATGTCGCCCACGATTTCGCGGAGGATGTCCTCCAGCGTGACGACGCCCATGAAGCCGCCGTACTCGTCGACGACCATGGCCATGTGGATCTTCCGCTTCTGCATGTCGCGGAGCAGGTCGCCCACGGGCTTCATCCACGGCACGAAGTGGGCGGGGCGGATGACGTCCTGCAGGACGATGAGCTCCGGGTGCTGGAGCAGCGGGATGAGGTCGCGCGCGTGCAGCACGCCGACGATGTGGTCCACGTCATCCTTGTAGACCGGGATGCGCGAGTGGTTCTCCTCCGCCAGGATGCGCAGCACTTCATCCGGCGGGGTGGTGACGTCCACGGAGATGACGTCCGTGCGGTTGACCATCACGTCGCGGCAGCGCTTGTCGGACAGCTCGAAGATGGAGCGGATGAGCTGCGGGGCGCTCTTGTCCACCTCGTTGCGCGCGGCCTGGGCGGCGAGCAGCTTCTCCAGCTCCTCCAGGGGTGGGGGCGGCGGCTCGAAGCGCAGCGTGCGGCCCATGGTGCGGGCGCCCAGGTTGAGCAGGCCCAGCATGATGCGCATGGGCGGGTAGAGCACCGTCACCAGCAGGGACACCAGGCCCGACAGGCGCAGGGCCCAGCGCTCCGGGTTGCCGTTGGCCAGGCCGCGCAGCGTCACCTCCATGAGGCTGGCGAGCACGCCCACGAAGAGGGCGCCCGCGCACACCGTGGCGATGGGCACCCAGGTGGCCTCGGCGTAGCGGCTGAAGTCCAGAAGGCGCGGCGGGACGAAGGCGCCAATGGCGGCGGCGAGGAAGCCGGACAGCACCATGCCCAGGCGCAGGGCGGTGGCGGCGGGCTCGCGGTCCGTCTTGTGACGGAGCACCCGGCGCGCGGCGACACTCTTGCTCTCCTCCGCGAGCTCCTGGGCGCGCAGGTCGGACGTCCCATAGAGCGCGGACTCCGCGGCGGCGACCAGGGACCTCATGAAGCAGAGGGCCAGGCAGGCGACCCAGAGGGTCCAGGTAGGCATAGGGGTCCGTTCTTATCCCGTGCTAGAGGGGCATACCACCCTGGCGGGAGGCACCATGCGGGGACGTCGGATGTACGTCATTGGCGGACTGCTGGGCGCGCTGGCGGCGCCCTCGGCGGCCCTGGCCTGGCCGGTGGACCAGGCCCTGACGCTGGAGCCCGGCAAGGAGACCTTCCAGAAGCTCACCGCCGTGGACTGGGCGGAGTCCGACGCGCCCAACGTCGTCACGGCGGAGGCGCTGCCCCAGAGCGGCGAGCTGCTGCTGACGCCCCACGCCGCCGGCATCGCGCGAGTGCTGCTGTACGCGGAAGGCCGCTTCGCGGTGTGGCGGGTGATGGTGGGCCCCATCGAGCTGCAGAACACCGGATCCGAATTCGCTGCGGCCAGGAAGGCGTGCCCGGACCTGAAGGCCACGGAAGGCGTGGAGCGGAGCCTCACGGCGACGGTGAACGACACCGCGTGCCGGCTGGCGCTGCGCACGTTCCTCAAGACGCACGCGTACCTGGCGAAGGAGCTGGAGCTGACGTTCGCGGTGCCGCAGCTCCAGGCGCAGCTGGAGGACTTCGAGGCGGGCATGCCGCCGGGGCTGACGGTGCGCTACAGCGGCGCGGGGCTGGTGCTGTCCGGGAAGACGGACCGCGAGGGGCACCGCAAGGCGCTGTGGGAGCTGTTCAACCGCGCGGTGGGCCGGGTGCCGCTGGAGGACCGCACGGAGGTGGAGGCGCCGCCGAAGCCGGACGACGCCGCGAAGCAGGAGGCGCTCGACGCGACGGTGTCGGACGTGCCGGGGGATGCCGGGGTGCCGCCGGCGCCGCCTCCGCCGGTGAAGCGCAAGGCTCCGCCCAAGAAGCCGCGCTGAACTTCGGAGGGCGCGCCGGAGGGCATCCGCTTGCGGTATGACCGTGGGTGGAGGTCCGACGGAATGACGAACGGAGTGAAGTGCGCGGGGTTCGCGTTGGTGCTGGCGCTGACGGTTGGGCCGGGGGCCGCGTGGGCGCAGGTGGATGAGGATGACGGCTCGGCGGTGGTGGTGGACCTGCCGGAGATAGACCGGGGCTGCCCGGTGAAGCCGGAGTTCCTGCCGATGACGCCCATGGGACAGGTGGGCATCGACCGGCTGGGCTGGCTGGTGCACCAGGCCATCATCCCGCCCTCGAAGGACAAGTTCTTCCAGGCGGGGGCGCGAAGCCGCTCCGGGGTGAAGCCGGTGCCCATGGACCAGTCGAAGAAGCTGGGCGCGCTGGACACGACGAAGGCGCCCATCTGGGTGTTCGGCAAGGAGAAGTCGAAGGCGTGCAAGGGCACGCCCATCGCGTACTGGGCGGTGCGGATGGGGACGGACGAGGACCGCCAGACGTACCTGATGGCGGAGCTGGCGATGGAGTGTGAAGTGCTGCCGCCCGGACGGCTCGCGGGCACGCCCGTCGCGCTCCGGCAGAAGGACGAGCCCACGGGGTGCGTGCTGCGCCGGCCCAACCGGAGCCACACGGGCAAGGAGTCAGACGGCATTCCCCCGGACTACGCGGAGCACATCCCGCCGCAGGACTGCGCGGCGCCGGAGTGCGCGCGGCTGTGGGAGTACTTCGGCGTGACGGGCGAAGAGGGCGAGGGCGCGTTCGACCTGACGGTGTCCTATCTGCACCGCAACGGCAGCAACCCGTGCAACTGGGCGACGGACGACCTGTCCATGTTGTTCGTGCGCGGGCGGGAGAGCACGGCGCTGACGCCGCTCAAGCCGGGAGGCCAGCTCTTCGGAGGACTCTGGGACTTCAGCGGCCCGCGCTTCATCCTGAGCCGGGAGATGGGCGTGCTCTACGCGTACGACTACCAGAAACTGAAGGCCGCGCCGAAGGCCGTGCGGTACGGGAGTCCCACGGAAGAGGACCTCATCCACGCGAAGCGCACGCTGTCTCCGTGCAAGAAGTAGCCGCGCTCAGGCTGTGAAGCCGAAGCCCCTGGACGCTGCTGTCAGCATCCAGGGGTTTTTCGCGTGAAGCGGTCCAGAAGGGAGTTGACCGTCGATATGTTGGAGGCGGCGAGAATCTACGAGTAGCCAGTTTGAGGTGTTCAGCGATGGCAAGCTCCAGGCTCGAAGGGCAGTTGGTCGACGCGCAAGGCAACCTCATCGGCAGGGTAAGCGTGTCAGCCGAGGGAAGCCTTTGGTCGGGAGAGATCGACCTCAGCGGCGCTGCACCGAGCCTCGTGTCGCTCTTCACGGAATTCGAAGAGTTGGTGAACGATCAGGTGCTGTCGCTTCTCGACGAGATGGAGACCCAAGTCGCCCGGCTCGGTCCACGGTTTCGGATTGCCGAGGAAGAGGCTCTCCCCGTGGAAGACCTGCAGATCTACCCAGCACTCCGAGTGGTTTCTTTCCGAACTCCCCACGCGGGTCGTGAAGTGACGCCATGATCTCGATGCACCAGTCAGTCCGCGTCATCAGGGACGTTCCTGCGCAGCGCGTGACGAAGGGGATGGTCGGCGCGGTGATCGAGGTCTTCGAGGTCCCGAAGCGCGCCTTCGAGGTCGAGTTCATCGATGCCGAAGGCAGGCCCGTCGTTCAAGCGACCCTGACGGAAGACGACCTGGAGGCAGTGTCGTTCGCGTGAAGTGGTCCAGAAGTCAGTCGTCACATCGTAAGGTTCGTCATGCGCCTCTATCGTCCCGTCGGGCTTGCCGAGTTGTTGTTGATCTACCGGTCGGGCATGCGGCGTTTTCCACCGCGCCTGCCGGAGCAGCCCATTTTCTACCCGGTGCTCAACGAGCCCTATGCCCGGCAGATCAGCCGGGACTGGAACGCCAAGAGCCCCGAAGGCGCCGGCTACGTGACGGCGTTCGACGTGGAGGATGCCCACGCGGCCTCATTCGAGGTCCAGCAGGTCGGTGCCCGGATGCACCAGGAACTCTGGGTTCTGGCCGAGGCCTTGGATGCGTTCAACGATCACATCCAGGGACGGATTCGTGTGATCGCCGCGGACTTTGGTCCTCACTTCACGGGCAGGATTCCAGAGGCCTTCTCCCTGCGTGGGCAGAATGCGCGGACCCAACTGAAGACCCTGATTGGGATCCACGGGTACAACGGGATGGACTTCCACGCAGAGGTGACCGCGAACCATGAGGCCGTGTTCGCGCACTTCCCCTATTGGGAGCAGACCGCCACCGGGAACGGGCCCCAGGTGGTGGAAGCAATCCGCGAGGTGTGGAGCGGAGCCTTCCCGGAGATACCGCTGGGGGAGGCCCGTGGATGAATTGGTCCGTCTACGCCGACTTGTCGCGCCCACTGATCGCTGCGGAGCGGCAGTCTGTCTTTGAAGCGCTTGACGAGGTCGTGCTCGATAGCGGTTGTGTCGGCCCGCAGAATGGCGGGGTCGAGGAGGTGTATTTCCGCGTGGATGCTGTCTCTGCCGCGGAAGCGAGCGTGACTGCCGCGAGGCTGATGGATGTCATCCTCGCGAAGTCGGGTGTCCAAGTGCGATACGAGCTTCAGCTGCAGCCCGGCTACTGAGCGCTGGAGCCGTGGTACGTCTTGCGCAGCTTCAGGTCCGGCACATCCACCGTGCCGTTCTTGTTGTCCGTGCAGTACCAGAGCGCGCCGTGCGGAGCCTGGACGCCGCCCTTCTGCGTGCGCGTCAGCCCGTTGTAGACGGAGCCGGCGATGAGGTAGCGGAACACCTGCGGCGCGGTCGTGCTCACCAGCGTGTTGTTCTGCTGCATCTCCTTCCAGACCACGCAGTACTGCTTGAGCGCGGCCCAGGCACCCTTGGAGTAGCGCGGGCTCCCCAGCATCCAGACCTCCAACTGGGGACACATCTCTCCTTCGCCGTCGTCCGCCGCGCCGTAGTTCATCGCCTCGCAGACTTCATCCGCGCGGCTTTCGTTGAACGTCACGTCGCCCTCCGCCTGCCACCCGGTGAGCCGTGACAGCTGGAAGCGGCGGATCATCAGCGCGTCGTCCCTCGTCAGCGACGGCGCCATGAAGGCCTGCGGCTCCGGCAGGGCGAACGTGCCTCCGCCTTGCGGCCCCACACCCGCGTCCAGCACGTAGCCGCCCCACGTGTACATGAGGAACAGCGACCACGCGTCCTTCACGAAGGCCCGGTATGAGGGCGGCGTCGCCAGCGCCAGGCCCCAGTCGAGGATGTCCGTCATCGCCGCGACGGCCCAGTCGTCCGACTCCTGGTACCAGTAGTACCAGCGATACGCCCTCGTGCCCGCCTTCGTCAGGAACGCCTGCATGCCTCGCACGGTGACGTTCTTGTGCGCGGCGAAGTCCCGCTCGTAGGTGGCGACGTGCGCGTCCAGGCACCAGAAATAGATTTTGACGCTCTGTCCCGCGCATCGTGTCGCCAGCGCCTTCGGCGCGGTGATGTCGCGGTTGCGGTCCGTCGGAGGGGGGCCAATCCAGGTGTAGTGGACGTCCATCCGGTGAAGTCTACTCCGTCCACGCCCCTCGCTGCGTGGGCTCCTTCAACGCTCGCTCTAGCGCCGTCAGGAAGCGCTTGCGCGGCCAGGACTCCGCGCCGAAGCGCTCCAGGTGCTCTGTCTCCACCTGACAGTCGATGAGCTGGAAGCCCCACCCCTTGAGTCGTTCCACCGCCGTGGCGAACGCCACCTTCGACGCGTCCGGCGCCAGCGCGAACATGCTCTCCCCGAAGTACGCCGCGCCCAGCGACACGCCGTACAGCCCGCCCACCAGCACCTCGCCGTCCCACGCCTCCACCGAGTGCGCCAGCCCCAACTCGTGAAGTCGGATGTACGCCTGCTTCATCGCGTCGGTAATCCACGTGCCGTCCTGCCCCGGCCGGTGCACGCGCGAACACGCGTCGATGACCTTCGGGAACGCGGTGTCGTATCGCACCGTGTAAGTGCCCCGGTTCATCACCTTGCGCAGCGAACGGCCCACGTGAATCTTCTCCGGCTCCAGCACGAAGCGCGGGTCGGGCGAGTGCCACAGGATGGGCTGGCCCTCGCTGTACCAGGGGAAGATGCCCTGCGAGTACGCGGCCACCAGCCGCTCCGGGCGCAGGTCGCCGCCCACCGCGAGCAGGCCGCTCTTGTCCGCCTTGGCGGGTGGGGGGAACAGCTCCGGCTCGTCGTCACTCAGCAGGTAGATGGGCACGCGTGCGCGCCAGTCTAGCGGGACACGTTGAGCTTCACGTCACCCTTGAGGAAGTAGGGGACCTGCAACATGGGGCCCTTCAGCTCGCCCTTCACGCTGTAGGGCAGGACGCCCTTCCCGATGAGCGCCTTGACGCCCGGGCCCCAGGACTGGGCCGTCACCGCCACCTCCACCGGGTACACGCCCGTGGCGGACGCATCCACCGAGTCCGCCTGCGCGGTGGTGCCCTCCTCCAGGGGCTTGTCCGCGATGGCGACCTGGTAGGTCAGCGAGTCCAGCCGCAGCGGGAACGGGTTCGGGTTGCGCACGCCCAGCCGCAGGTTGATCTGCACCTCCTCCGGCGAATAGCGGGCCGCGTCCAGGCTCTCCACGATGACCTCCGGCAGCCGGGGCACGCGCACGGCGCGGCTGGCGGCGAAGGGCAGGGAGTCCTCGCTGCCGCCGGAGCGCACCACCAGCGTGCCGCGCAGCGCGATGAGCACCGTGCCGCCCTGGGCGCTCAGGCGGGCCAGGTCCTCCGGGCTCTTCACGTAGGCGGATTTCTCCTCGATGGAGAAGTCCGCGGGCGCTCCCGGCGCGAACGGCACCCCCAGCTTCGTGGAGCCCGTCTTCACCACCTGCCCGTCGGCGACGAGCTCATAGTCGGCGCGCTCCACGACGCCGTTGGCGGTGCCGGTGATTTGTCCGGTGTAGCGCACGGAGGCGTCGGTGAGCCCCTGGGAGACGACGGCGGTCTCCTGGGCCGTCAGGGCAGGGGGGCCCCCGGAGCGGACGGGGGCGGAAGCACACCCGGAGTTAAGGGCGAACAGCGCGGACACCAGGGCCATCAGGCAGGTCGAGCGATTCACAAAGGACATTCTGGGGAGGCCAGGGGCCAGTCCCAAGGGGATTTCCGCTAGACTGTCCACCAACCGTGGCTCCCCGACGTCCCAACTTCAACCGGACCCTGCGCTCCCTCATCCGGGACATCGCCGCGCGCATGCCCGAGTTCAACCACGTGAAGGTGGGCCGCATCCTGGTGGTGGCAGGCGAGGCCCGTCGCGCGTCGCGAGGCACGGTGAAGCCCCTGTGCTTCAAGGGGGGCAAGAGCATCGACAAGGCGGGGCGGCGCAAGCCAGAGGTGCGCATCCGGGGCCGCCGCATCCTGTACTGCATCACGCTGCGCCCGCTCTTCTTCCGGGGCTCCACCGCGAAGTCGCGGTTGGAAACGCTGATGCACGAGCTCTTCCACATCTCGCTTCGCTTCGATGGCACGCTGCACGCGGGCCGCCGCCACGCGAAGCTGGGCACGGAGTTCGGGCGCCGCCTGCGGCCGCTGGTGCGCCGCTACCTGAAGCTGTGCCCGGAGGCGCTGCTCGCGGACCTGGCGCACTCGGGCGAGGTGCGGGTGCTGCAGTGGCTGGAGCGCCCGGGCCCGGCCTACCACCCACGCGCGTCGCATCGTCGCGTGCGCAAGGTCTACACGGAGGATCAGCTCTACTCCGGAGTGGCCCGCATGGTGACGCCGCGTCCACGAGTGGCCCGCGAGGCCCACGTGCGCGACGACAAGGTGCACTGAAGGGCGTTGATGGCCGCGCCCACCGACTTCGTCAGCCTGGGAGCGCTCCACCGCGACCTGGAAGAGCTGTTCCTCCTGCACCAGGAAGCGCTGATGGGCATGGACCTGCCCGCCGCGCGTGAACGGCTGGCGCGCTACCGCGAAGAGCTGACGCGGCACCTGGAGGCGGAGGAGGCGCTGCTCTTGCCGGAGCTGCCGCGCGCCGGAAGGATCCGAGGCGCCGCGCCAGAACTCTTCACCGGCGAGCACCAGCGCATGCGGGAGCTGCTGGCGAAGTGTCAGGAGGCCGTGGACGCGCTGGACGCGAGCGCTCCGGACTACCGCCGCGCGGTCTTGCGCGTGTTCGACATGGAGAGCACGTTCAAGCATCTGGAGCACCACCACTCGTTGCGCGAGGAGACGTATTTGTTCCCCGCGCTGGATGGGGTGCTGAATGAAGAGGAGCGGAAGGCGCTGTTGGCCGCGTTCCTTGAGCGCACGGCCCCTACCTCTCCGAGGGCGTGAACCGGGCGAGGTCGTGGATCCCAAGCGCGCGCTCCAACTGAGCCACCTCCTTGAGCGCGTTCTCGAAACCATCGCTCCCCAGCAGCCGGTGTTCCTGCGCTTCAAAGCGCTCGCCGAGTTCGTTGAATTGCTTCTCGTCGAAGAGGTTGCGGAAGGCGGGGAACAGGTTCGTGTCCTCGCGCGCGGCGTGCGGCCCGTACATGCGGATGAACAGGTTGAGCTGCCGCGCAGCCGCGGCTCTTGGCTGGGGTTGCGTGAGTGCGTCGCGGCCTGAGGTCGCGGCGAGGATGGACTCGGTGAGCTTGCGCCCTGCGGCGTGTTGCTCGATGAGCACCTGAACGAGCTCCTTCTGCTGGCCCGCCTTCACCAGCCGGGGGAACACCTCTGTCTCCTCCGTTTTCTCGTGGTAGGCCTCGCCAAAGCGACGCATGAGGCGGGTGGCCTGGGCGAGCACCTCCACGGGAGCCTTCTCTTCACGAAGGTCGAGGCGGCGAGCGATCTCCTCATAGACCAGGAGCGTGCGGCGGATGATGCCGTGCTCGCGCATCAGGTCCTCGGTGGCGTTCACCTCCGCGGGCTTTGACTTGGGCGCCGCCTTGGGGGCCGCGGCAACAGGGTGGCTTGCCGTGGCTCCAACGCCCAGCAATGCGGCCGTGGACAAGAAGCGGCGACGGCTGGACGCCTCATTCATGGACATGCACCTTGTATGATTCGTTGTTTCGTCGGCCGGACCTGTCCGACAGTCGAACAGCTTTGTGCGTGGCGCGGCGGGTAGGGCGAGCGGGCAGGGGGGCCGTCGTCCTCCTGGCTCTGCCTGACGTTGAGTCGTGCGTGCTGTCCTCACGCTCGCATCCGGCCCCGGTGTGGGGCGCTGGCTCGAACGAGGTTTCCTCCTGGTGGGACGCGGGGTCTGGGTGTGGTGCTGGGCGCTCGTGGCGCTGGCGCTCGCGGGTTGCGACCCGGGGGCGGAGCTGACGCCCTGTGCCGCGGACTGCGAGGGCGCGGCCTGCGCGGCCTGTGTCACGTCCCTGCCTGAAGAGGCCGTCCGGCCCGCGCTCGCGTGTGATCAGCTCCCCGCGCCGTCACGGTGCCTGGGGCCTCGCGTGCTGGAGCGCTGCGTCGATGGCGCAGTGCACCGGGAGGACTGCGCGGAGGACACGACCTGCGTCGAATCGCCGGAGGTCGCCTGCGTTTCAGGTACGGCATGTGTCGACGGCGTCTCGCGGTGCACGGAGTCCCGGGCGTTGCAGGTGTGCACGAATGGCCGGTGGTCCACGCGGGCCTGTGACGTGGCCTGCGAAGCCACGCCCGGTCGGGGCTTCTGCGGCAGACCCGGGCCCACGTTGAGCGGCACGGTGCTCTACGCGCGCCGCTTCCCGGATGCGGAGTTCCGCGCGTGGACGCTGGACGTGGAGCCGGTGCCTGCTCGCGGGTTCCTCATCGTGTCGTTCCAGGGCACGAAGGTGCTCGACTCGCAGGTGACGGATGACGCCGGCCGCTTCACGCTGAAGGTGTCGTCCTCCTTGGGCGATGACGACCGCGTGGTCGTGTACGCCGCTGGCCGTGGACGGGACGGCGCGGTGGCCTACGCGGTGGCGGACCCCGGGCTGCCGGGCGCGCAGTCGGTGAAGGCGGTGCCGGGGGACGCGGCCCGCATCTGGAGTTGGTCGCGCACGACGCGCGAGCTGTCCGAACAACCTGCGTTCACCCTCGCCGAGTCTGAAGGCTCCGGCGCGGCGGCGGTGTTCGACGTGCTGGGCACGGCCTGGCGCCAGATGCGCGAGCGCTACGGCGGACGCGACGGCCTGCCCGTGGTGGCGTGGCTGGGCTTCGGGACGACCTGGTCCTGCGGTGCGTGCTTCGCGCCGTGGCCGGTGACGGCGGTGGGCCGAAGCTGGGACGCGCAGGTGTGGCTGCCGGGGGACTCGGATGCGGCGTGGTGGTCGGACGCGATGGTGATGCACGAGCTGGGGCACTGGGTGATGGCCAGCCGGGGCACCAGTCCGGAGGAGGGCGGGTCGCACTACGTGGGCGTGCCCACCTTCCCGGGACAGGCATGGAGCGAGGGCTGGGCCACGTGGTTCAGCGCGGACGCGCGCCGCAGTCCCCGCTACTTCGACCGGCAGGGCGGGACGCTGTTCTGGGTGGACCTGTCCGCGCGAGCCTCCTCGGTGAGCCCGTGGACGCGGCCCCGCGCCGAAGATGGCCTGCTCCAGCCCGTGGACGAGAACGAGGTGGCCGCCATCCTCTACCGCACGGCCGCCGGTACACCGTCGAGTCAGCCCCTCTACGACGCGCTCGCCGCGCCCTCGATGAACCGAGCGCCCTGGGCGCGCGGCTACACGCGACACACCTGGACGCGGGATGAGAAGGGCGCGCTCACGGACGTCGTGGACACGGGCAGGTCCTCACCGTGTCTCGCGGACTTCCTGGACGCGCTGATGTGCCAGGGCTTCCCGAGCACCCGTGTCGACGCCGCCACCGAACCCGCCACCGCCTTCCCGTATCCGAGCCACGAGCCCCTGTGTCCATGAAGCTCCCTCGTCCGATGCAGCGAAGCCGACGGTCCACGACCCTGAACCTCCTGCGTCCCTTGATGCGCAAACGCGTGGCGGGGGCCGTGCTGGCATTGGCGCTCGTTGGAGCACTTTCCGCGGGCATGGCGTCCGGCGTGGACCGGGTGCGGCGCAAGAAGCCACCAAGGCCTTCCGAGTCACCTCCTCAGGCGCAGGAGAAGCCCGTCCACGCGTCCTCTCCAACGCTCCTCGCGTCCGCGCGGTCGGTGGCGCTCCCCGCGTACGGAATGGATACGTGGGACGTGAAGTCGCGCGTGCGTCAGGGCTCGCGGCCTGTCCCGGCGAAGCCACACGTCAGGGATGCGGCGACAACCCCTTCGTCCACGGTGCTCACGCGAGGCCCGGAGGACGACGCCACGGCCACGGACAGCCCTGCGTCACGGCCCACGGTGCTCCCCGCCACGGCGCGCATCCCGGCGCCGCTGCACGTCTCCTGGCGGGTGGTGGATGCCAGCGCGGACACGGTGCGGCTCGTCGCGCGGCTGGACCGGAGCCCGGGCTTCACCGCGCCCGTGGAGGTCTCCCTGCTCGTGCCGCCGCGAACGATTCTCCGGGAGGGCCCCAAGTCGCCCATCGTCCTGGACGGGGAGACGCGGGAAGTGCCCTGGACCCTGGGCCTGCCCGCGGATGGGCGCCCCGATGACGACCTCGTGCTGCTGGCGAGCGCCGGAGGCGAATACTTCGGCGTCCACGCGGAGGCGCGCTACCACTTCGGCCGGACGCTCACGGAGTCACCGCGGCCCGCGCCCACGGGGCCCTCGCTCCCGGACAGCCTCATGCGAGCCCGGGACTAGAGAGCACGGGCCCAACCTGTCCGACTGTCGGACAGGTTCGTGCGGTGCGCTCCCGCCGCGACTACGGCACGTCCACGGCCAGCTTCCGCAGCGCGGTCTTCGCGTCCGCGTGGTCCGGCTGCAACTGCACCGCGGCCTCGTACTCCTTCTTCGCCTCGGGCTTGCGGTTGGTGGCCTCCAGCAGCTGCGCGAGCGCGAAGTGCGGCTCGCCCGCGCTCGCGTCCACCTGCGACGCGCCCCGGAAGGCCTTCTCCGCCTCCGGCAACTTGCCCTGCCGGTACAGCGTGTGCCCCAGGTACAGCAGGCCCAGCGAGTTGCGCGGCTCCACCGCCAGCACGTCGCTCAGCACCTGGAGCGCCTTGGTTTCGTCGCCGCCGCGCAGGTACAGGAAGCCCAGCTCCGCGCGGGCCTCCAACTGCGCGGGGTCCTTCGCCACCACCGCCTCCAGCTCCGGCACCGCCAGGTCCGGCCGGCCGCGCCGCGAGTGCAGGATGCCCAGCCGCGCCAGCGCCGCCGTCTCCGCCTCTTCGCCTGGCGCGGGCGTGAGCAGCTTCTCCGCCGCCGCGTAGTCGCCCATCGCGAGCAGCAGGTCCGCCAGGCCCAGCTTCGCCGCGCGGTG
Organism: Corallococcus sp. AB030; assembly: GCF_003668965.1. Taxonomy (NCBI): domain Bacteria; kingdom Pseudomonadati; phylum Myxococcota; class Myxococcia; order Myxococcales; family Myxococcaceae; genus Corallococcus; species Corallococcus sp. AB030. The sequence goes on along the minus strand of NZ_RAWQ01000074.1, from coordinate 8,024 downwards.
CTTCGGATCCTCCTGGAGCACGGCCTCGTAGAGGGGCCGCGCCTGGGCGCCCACGTGCTTCTTCGCGTACGCCTCCGCCAGCATCAGCCGGTTCTCCACCGTGGGCTGGAGCTTCACGCAGGCCGAGTACTGCGCGATGGCGCCCTCCAGGTCGCCCTTGGCCTTGAGCGCGTCGCCGTAGCCCGCGCGCACGCCGGGCTCGTCCGGGAAGGTCTCCACCGCCGTCTTCAGCGTGGCCACCGCGTCGTCCACCTTGCCCAGCTCCAGGTACGCGCGCGCCAGGCCCTGGTAGGACTCCGTCGTCTTCTTGCCGTCGTCGGCGCTCTTCTCGATGGCCTTCTGGAACGCGGCCACCGCCTGCGTCTTCTTGCCCTGCGCCAGGTACAGCTGGCCCAGCTGCGTGTACGGGCCGCTCGCGCGGCGGGGCTCCAGCAGCAGCGCCTTCTCGAAGGCCTTCGTCGCCCGGGCGTTCTCCCCCAACTGGAAGCACGCGAGCCCCAGGTTGAAGTGCGCCTCCGCGTACTTCGGATCCAACGTGATGGCCTTCTGGAACGCCTCCGCCGCCTTGCGCGCGTTGCCCTGGCCGTCCAGCACCACGCCCAGGTTGTTCTGCGCGCGCGCGTGCTTCGGATCCGCCTTCAGCGCCGCCTGGTACTCGGAGAACGCGCCCGTGACGTCGTTCTCCCGCATCAGCACGACGCCCAGGTTGTAGTGGGCCTCCGCGTCGCTGTCCTTCTGGCGGATGGCCTCGCGCAGCGTCTCCTTCGCCTCCGCGGCCAGTCCCTTCTCCGCCAGCGCCTTGCCCAGGTTCACCCGAGCCACCTGGAGCGCGCCGTCCAGCTTCAGCGCCTCGCGGTACGCCTCGATGGCGTCATCCGTGCGGTTCGCGCGCTGGAGCACCTCGCCCAGGTTGAAGCGCAGCTCCGCGTCCTTGGGCGCCAGCTCCGTCGCCACGGAGTACTGGGTAATCGCCTCGTCCGTGTCGTCCTGGATGCGCGCCAGCAGGCCGCGCTCCGAGCGCAGCGTGGCCTCCTCCGGGAAGGCCGCGAGCGCCGCGTCCAGCACCGCCTTGGCCTTGGGCACGTCACCGGACAGCCGCAGCGCCCGCGCCAGCGCGACCTTCGCGGGCACGCCGTCCGGCGTGAGCCCCACCAGCTTCGTCAGCGGCGCCACCGCGCGGCGCGCCTGGTTCTGCGACAGGAAGGCCGTGCCCAGCTTGTAGAGCGCGTCCGGGTCGTCCGGGAGCTTGTCCGCGCGCGCGGCGGGCTTCTCCGGCGGAGGTGCCTCCGGGGCGGGAGCCTGGGCCGTCAACAACTGGAGGAGGAGGACTCCGGCTTTCGTCATCACAGGTTCTCCACGTACGGGCTGGCGCGCGCGTCGAAGGTCTTCTTGGCCAGGGCGGCCTTCTTCGCCTCCCACGCCTCCTTCGCCGTCTGCGCTTCCTTCGTGTCCCCCCCGAGGTTCGCGCGCTCTTCCTTCACGGCGGCCTCGCACTCGGACACCTGCTGCTCGAAGTCCTTCGGCTCCAGACGCTCACTGCCCTGCACCTTCGCCTTGCGCGCCGACGTCAGCCGCGCCAGCTCGAAGCGGGCGAACGCGCAGCGCAGGGACAGCTTCTCCACCTCGCGCAGCCCCACGTTGAGGCGCTGGTGCGCGCGCAGGTACTCCACGCGGGCTTCCGACTCCGCGATGGCCAGCTGCGCCACCTCGCGGGAGGACGCGTCCTGCGCGCGGTCCTCCTCGTCCTCGGCGGCCTCCTGGCGGGACTTGGCCCGGCGGATGTTGTCTCGCGCGCGGTTGACTTCGTTGTCCGCCTCGTCCACCCGGTCGATGGCCAGCGCCAGGTCGTTCTCCGCCTCCAGCAGCTCGATGCGCGTCTCGTACGGCAGCTTCTTCACCAGCGCGTCCGGCACGCGCATGCCGTAGCTCGGGCCGCAGGCGGCGGTCAGGAGGGACAGGCTGAGGAGCAGGTGGCGCTTCATGGAGCGATGGCCTCGAAACGGCTGAAGATGGTCCGGCCGGAGTAGACGTCGGTGCCGTTGGTGAACGTGACGCTGAACTCGCCCGACACCCGGTCCCCGGTGTTTTTCGGAAGGGACTTCACGAAGAGGTTGCCGCGCACGAGCGGCGGAAACGGACGCACCGGTTCGTCCAGCACGCTGCGGTCCACGCTGCCCCGCTGCGAGCCGTCGTCCAGCGCCTGCGCCAGGTCGATGTCCAGCGAGCCCGCGTACTCGTTGTCCGGCAGCATGTCCGCCACCCGCGCGCTCACCTTCAACACCACGTCCTGCCCGCTGCCCTGCGTGCTGACGAAGCTCACCGCCAGCGTCCCTTCCGCCAGGGCCGCCTCCGTGCGCTGGTAGCGCAGGTCGATGAGCTCCGTCACGCTGCCCTCCAGCTTGCCGCCCTCGTCACCACACGCGGTGGCGACGAGCGCGAACAGCACCGGGGCGATGCGGCGGAAGGGCGCGCTCACTTGCATGCCTTCCATCCCGCGTCCACGTCCGGACCGTTGAGCGTGCCCATGTCCTTGAGCACGGCCAGCTCGCGGCGCGCGCCGTCCGTGTCGCCGAAGCGGCAGCGCAGCGCGGCCAGGTTGAGGCGGGCCTTGTCGTAGGTGGGGTCCGCCTCCAGCGCCTTGGCGTACGCCTCGCGGGCGCCCATGGCATCCCCCAGGTTGAGCATGGCCCAGCCCAGCGCCGCGTGCGCGGACGCGCGCGTGTCCTGCAGCTCCGTCACGCGCCCGAAGGTCAGCTGCGCCATGCCGTACTGGTGCGCGTCCAGGTAGCCCATGCCCAGGGCCTCCAGCGCCTCCGCGGTGAGCACCTTCTCCGCCTTCTTGCGCAGGTCCTCCAGCGCCGCGGGCTGCGTGGGCGCGGCCGGCTGCGGCACCGGCAGCGCGGCCACGTCCGTGCGGCTGCGGCAACCCACCACCGCCGCGTTGAAGACCTCCAGCGACTCCGCGCGGGACAGACACGCCTTGAAGGCTTCGTCCGAGCGGGCCTTGAGCGGCCCCACCTGCTGCTTCACCGCGTCCTGGAACTGCTTCGTCTCCGCGGCGGACAGCCCGCCGGGCACCGGCGTCTGGTCCACCACGTCCGCGATGTGGCCGTACGCCAGGGCAATCTTCCACAGCGACGCCACCGCCCACTCCGGATACCCGAGCGACGCGGCCTGCGTGTACACGCCCTCCATGGCCTGGAGCGCGGCGACCTTCTCCTCCACCTTGTCCGCGGGCAGGTCCTTGTAGCCGCGGTACAGAATCTCACCCAGGTACCAGAGTCCCTTGGCCGCTTCCTCCGTCTGGCCGTTGGGGCCCTGCACCGCGGCGGTGAGGGTGGAGATGAGCGCGTCCGGCGGAGCGGTGGGCGCGGTGGTGGCCTGCACCTCCGCGAGCACCGCCGCGGCGGCCACGTTGTTCTTGTCCAGCTTGAGCGCCGTCTCCGCCGCCGTCTTCGCGCGCGAGTAGTCCTTCTGCTTCAGGCGCGTCTCGGCGAGCAGCGACAGCACCTCGCCCTTGCGCGCGCCCGCGGCCTCCGACGCCGTCTCCAGGTTGCGGGACGCTTCCTTGTACTCACCCAGCGCGATGCGCAGGCGGGCACCGGCCATCCAGCCGTCCACCGACGCCAGGTCGCCCGTCAGCTTCTGGCCCACCTGTTCGAACCAGCCGGCCGCCTCGTTGAAGGCCGCCGCCTCCGCCGCGTGCCGGCCCAGCGTCAGCAGCACGTCCGACAGGTACTGGCTCTTCGGGTAGGACTGCACCAGCTTCGCGCCCAGCTCGCGCTCGCGCGGCAGGTCGCGCTTCTCGCGCGCGGCGGTGAACGCGCCGTAGAGCGCCTTCTCGCCGATGTCGCTGTTCTTGTTCTCGTCCGCGACCTTCATCAGGCCTTCGATGACGTCGCCCGTCTCCTGCGCGCTCTGCAGGGCCAGTTCGTCCAGGGCCTCGGCCTTGCTCTGCGTGAGGATCTTCTGCACTTCACCGCGGAAGTTGGACGGCAGCGAGGACGCGAGGAACTTGCGGCCCGTCTCGTCCAGCTTCTTGAAGTCGTTCACCTGCCGCAGGCTGTCCAGGGCCAGGTTGCCCGCCACCGGCGCGTCCTTGTACTGCGGGTGCGCCAGCGCGAACGCGGTGAACAGCTCCGCCGCCTTCGGGTAATCGCCGTCCTCGTAGTAGGCGCGCGCGATGTTGAACTTCACGTCCAGCACGTGCGGGCTCTGCGGGTAGCGCGACACGTAGTTCGCGCCCAGGAGCTTCAGGGCCTGCCGAGCGTCCGCCACTTCGAAGGCGTTGCGCTTCTGCGCCTCCTCCGGCTTGAGCGTGGAGAAGTGGGCCAGGAGCGCGCCGTACATGGCGGTGTCCACGGCCTTGCCGTCCTTGGCCTTGTCCTCGTAGCGGGCCAGCTCCTCGAACTGGCGCGCGGCCTCCGGGAACTCCTTGGCGGCGAAGAGCGCGTCCGCGCGGTTCTTCATGATGGGCCGCACGTACTGGTCCGGCCGGAACAGCCCCAGGTACTCGCGGTAGGCGGCCGCGGCCTTCAGGTACAGGTCCCGCGAGTCCGCCTTCTGCGCGGCCAGGTGCACCTGCGTGGACAGGTCGCGCGCCATCTCCTCCGTCTCCGCGAGCTGCTTCTTGCGGTCGGACTCCGACATCTCCGGGTCTGTCTTGCTCTGCACCGCGGCGCGCACGAGGAAGCGGATGTCCTCCGGCTCCGGCATCACCTTGCCCTTGGCGGCCTTGAGCGAGTCGTACAGCTTCTGGCTCCGCTCCAGGTCCATCTCAGGGTCGGGCTGCACTTCCATCAGCTTGCGCAGCGTGGGGATGGCCCACTCGTACTGCTGCTTGATGAAGTAGCGGTTGCCCAGCTTGTCCAGCGCGAGCGCGTACGTGGCGCGGCCTTCGCTGAGCTTCTCGAAGTAGTTGAGCGCGCCCTTGGGGGGCTTGGCCTCCGTGTAGCTGTAGACCAGGTCCAGCAGCGCCTCGCGCTTGACGTTGAGCGCCTTCTTCACGTCCACGCCGGGCAGGGGCGCGCTGGCGGCCGCCGCCTCGAAGAACGTGACGGCCTCCGCGTGCTTGGCCTGGTTCACGCGGATCCAGCCCATCTTGTAGCGGGCCAGGTCGTGCACCGGCGACGGCGGCAGCTCCAGGATGGCCTGGTAGTGCTTCTCCGCCTCGACGAGCTCCGCCTTGTCGAAGAAGTGGTCACCGAGAATCTGCTCGGCTTCCAGGCGCAGCGGGCTGTTGGGGAACTTGCGCGTCAGGTCCCCCAGCGTCTTGAGCATCTCGTCGAACTGGCCCAGTTCGCGCTGCTCGTGCGCCAGGTAGAACGTCACCTGGTCCCCGTCCTTGAAGTCCGGGTACTCGCGCAGCAGGCGGTAGTACATCTGCACCGCCTTCTGCTTCATCAGGCGCGTCTCCGGAGAGACGATGGCGCCGGTAGCGCCCTCCGGCCGGGTCTCCGCCTGGAGGTAGTAAACGTAGCGGCTCTTCTCGACGTAGAGCTCCGCCAGCCGGAACTGCAGGTCCGGCAGGTAGGGGGCGTTGCGGCTCTTGGAGATGAGCTTCTCGGTCTCGCCGATGGCGCGGTCCACCTTGAAGATGTCGCGCTTCAGCTTGGCGACGAGCTCCTCGCGCTCCTTCGCCTTGGACACGATGGGGTTGGTGTTGGGCCCGACACGGCCAGGGCCAGGGGCCGCGGCCGCGAGCAGCGCGGCGGTGATGAGGCCGGTGAACGGGCCGGTCATGGGGTTTCCTCGATGCAACGGCTCTCGATGCGGACCCGGTAGGACTTGAGCTCGTCGTTCCAGTATTCGTTGTCGAACTTGAAGGCGACCTGCGCGGGGGACAGCAGCTCTTCCTCCTGCGCCGCCACCACCTGCGCGCCCTTCTTCACGCGCTCGTACAGCTTGAGGCCGACCTCGTACTCCATGAGGCGCACCTGTTCGGCGGCGCGCAGCAGCGTGTCCGCTTCCTGGCGCACGGCGTCCTGCAGCCGCGCGTCGTACACGCGCACGGCCTCCGCGTGGGACAAGTCGTAGACGCGCGTCAGGTGTCCGAAGAGCCGGTCGCCGAAGCTGCCGGCATAGCGGCCCAGGCGCTCGCCCTCCAGGTCCAGCAGCGACACGAACTTCGCGGCGCGCTGGGTGCCTCCGTGCGCGTTGGCGGCGCGGCGCAGGCGGGCGTCCTGGCTCAGGTCCTCGCGGTTGCGAACGGACTCCAGCGAGTCCGCGTACCGGCGCGTCAGCTCCTTCGCCGCGCGCTTGGCGGGCAGGTAGTGGCACAGGTCGCGGAAGATGAGCGCGCGCAGCAGGTACTTGTCCGGCATGAACTCATCGCGGAAGGACGGCGCGTCCAGCGTGGTGAGGATGCCCAGCGACGCACGCAGCTCGCCCAGCTTGTAGCGGGTCCACGCCTCCTCCAGGTAGAGGCTGGCGCGGCCGGGGTCCAGCTCCGGCAGCTTCACCTTGCCGTACGCTTCCAGCGCGCCGGGGAAGTCCTTCTTCTCGTAGCGCAGGCGGGCCACCGCGAGCGCCGCCTCGTTGCGCGCCTCGCGGGTGAGCTTCTCGTCCTGGGACAGGCCGAGGAAGTCCTTCACCATCTCCTCCGGCGGATCCTTCACCTGCTTGAGCCGGGTGACGAGCAGCGCGAACTTCGCGCGGCTGGCCTCCGCGCTCGTCTCCGGCAGCTTGGAGAAGTGCGTGTTCGCCCAGCGCTCGTTGCCCACGCGCAGGTCCACCAGGCCCTGCTGGTAGTGCGCGTAGGCGCCCGTCTCGTCCGGGAGGAAGCCCAGGTCGAGCGCGCCGAAGACCTGCTCGTCGATCATCACCTCGTCGTGCGGCCGGTCCGTCAGCCCCTTCAGCGCGTCCAGCGCGCGAGGCAGCACGTTGGGGTTGGAGCGCTCACGCGCGATGCGCGCCAGGTACGTCGCGCCCGCGTGCGTGAGGCCCAGGTCGATGAGGCTCCGCGCGAGGAAGTACTGGCCCCACGCGTAGTTGTCGTCCGTGCGCGGCGTTGCCTGGAGCCACGCGTACAGCGGGCCCGCGGCGTCGCGAGGCTTGCCGTCGAAGTAGGCCTTGAGCGCGTTGTCGAAGGTCTCTGGCGGCACCTTCTGCGGCGGGGGCGGAGGCGCCTCCGCGACGGCGGCCTTGGCGGGAGCGGGCGTGCCAGCGGCGGTGCCCGCGTCCGTGGGACCGGTTGTGCCCGCGTCCGTGGCGGCGGCTGGGGCCTTCGCGCTGGCGGCCGGTGGGGGTGGCATGGGCAGCGTGCCCGCGTCCGGTGCCGCGCGGGCGACCGTCGGGGACACGAGGAGCGCGGCGCTGGCGAGCGCGGCGACGATGAGCGGGCGGGACGTCATTCCGTGGCGCCGAAGTTGAAGGCCGTCCCAATCTGCACGGTGGGCACGTTGATGATGCGCGACGCGCCCGCGAAGACGGTGTTGTTGGTGACGTCCAGGCGGAAGGACACGTTCTGGCTGGAGAACATGCGCACGCCCAGGCCCAGGTTGACGGCGGGACGGAAGCCGTCGCTGCGGTCCACCTTCACCACCGTGCCGCCCGCCAGGAGGAAGACCTCGAAGTGGATGACGTTGGAGTTGAGGAAGGACGTCTTGCCGTACAGCGGGCTCCACATGAGGTCGGAGCCCACCATCCACTGCACCTGGTCCTCGAAGGCGGTGGCGGTGGGGGCGGCGTCGAAGTCACGCTCCAACTGGCGGCGCAGGCTGGTCTGCACGTTGTAGCTGTACGTGCCGCGGCCCACCTGCCACGCGACGCTGTCGCTGAAGTGGTACGTGTAGCCGACGGTGCCGATGAGCCCCTTGTAGAAGGCATCCGCGGGCAGCACGCCCACGCCGAGCGAGAGCTCGTGGTGCATGCGGTAGAGCCGGTCCTGCACCGCGGAGACGGTGCCGGGGTTCTCGAGTTCCTCGGCCTGGGCGCGCGCGAGGCCGGGCACCAGGCACAGGAGGGAGAGCAGGAGGAATCGCACGGGGACTTTTTCCTGTCAGGTGGCGGGGGACGACGTGGGG
>NZ_RAWQ01000073.1:0-41300 GCF_003668965.1 Corallococcus sp. AB030 | reverse complement strand
CTCCACAGTCGGCTTCCAGCGTTCCATGAGCCACCTCCGAAGGTGGCGACCTATGCACGCGACCCCAGCCCGCGTCGATCCCCTATCGCCTGCCTGCTCCCTCGCCGTAACCTGATCGGCGCTCTAGCTCTCCCGCTAACTCGCGCAGTTGCTCCCTCAGTGCTTCGAGGCTTTCGACGCTCGCCGCTTCCAGAAAGGCCTGGAGTGCTCCCTGTCGTTGCTTCTGCTCCTCAAGCTGCGCCCGTTGCTCCTCCCATGCGGTTTTCAGCCCAGGGAGATCACGGACTCCCTGTTCGTGAAGCAGACGGGCCAGTTCCTTGCGAAGCTTGTCGACTTCCGCCTGAATCTTGCCGACTTCCTCCGCTCCCGTGCGAACGCTCAGGGTGCCAACGCCCTTGATTCGCAGTTCCCCTGAAGTCACCCCCACGAAGCGCTGCTGCTCGGCTTTGGCGAGCTTGTACTCGTGGGTCGCCCCTTGCTCTTCCCACTCCAGCGTCCGTGCGGTTTCTGCAGTAAAGCACACCTCGGTACCCTGGGCTTCCAAGCGGCTTCGGGCCAGGAGCAGCCTGCGCTCCAGATCCTCCGCACGTTTCACGACGGCGTCGGACAGGCCCCCCGCTGGATGCTTCCGCATGCTGTTCTTGAGGGCCGCTTCCAACCGTTCGCCCTGCTTGATGAGTCCCTCCAGGTGATGCCGTTTCTCTTGGAGTCCCAGGGCCTTTTCCAGAAGCCGCCCCCGGTCCAGGCGCTGCTCTATTTTCTCGAACGCGTCCCGCTGGGCCTTGAGCTTCTGCCGGGCTTCCTTCCATGCCCCTTCCACGACATGGAAGACTTCACGGGCCTTCTGGAGCAGAGGCTGCCGCTGGGCCACGGTAGTCTCCTGCTTCGTCGCCTTGTCCTGCAGTTCCAGCAGTGCTCGCTGCTGCTCATCCAGGTTTTGAGCCCGCTGGCGCTGGCGTTCGGCGTCCTTTCGGAGCAGGAGGAGTTCTTGTTCCTTCCGTTCCTCTTCCTGGATGCGCTCCTGCAGGTCGGCGAGCTGCTTGGTGTAGCCGTCTTTCTCCGTCCGCAAGGCCGTCAGCCGGAGGCGGTTGTCGGAGAGGGAGTCCGCGTTCCGGGACACATCCTCCTTTCGCTGGAGCAGCTGGGTCACGCTCTTCGTCAGGGACTGGATGCGTTCCTCGGCCCGGGTGAGTTCACTGCCAACGGTGGGCTTGCCTGTCTTTGGCGTGTAGTACTGGCAGTAGGCCGCGTCCACGGCCTTGATCAGCGTCTGTTCCTCGGGACTGAGGGCCGCGATACCCATGGCCTCCAGGAGGCGTCCCTTGAGCGAGGGATCGATGGCTGGAAGGTCCTGGCGTTCCGGAACCTGGTTCAACCACAGCAGGCGCGCGATTCCCCACTGCCCGAGTTTCGTGGCACCGCTCAGTGAGCCACCTGAACTCAGGAAGGCTCGCACGCGTTCGTCCGCATTCAGCGAGTCCGCTATCCGTTCGAACCGCGCTCCCGTCCACTCTTCCAACAGGCTGGACGCTTCGTCCAGGAAGGCCTTCTCCAACTTGTAGCGGCGTCCTCCGGTTTCGAACTCCACGGTGATGCGGGGAGAGAGGTCGGTCTTCCATGGCCGAAGCTGGTGGATGGTCCGGTCCTTCGTGTTGTGGCGGTCGAAGAGAGCACGGGCGAGTGCCAGCACCAGGCTGGTTTTGCCCGACTCGTTCGGGGCGTGAATGACGTGCACGCCCAGTCCCAGGCCGGACAGCTCGACAGGGTTGCGGAAGCAGCGGAAGTGCTGGACTCGGAGACGGTTGAGAATCATTTCCACACCTCCAGGGCCAGCTCGGACAGCAGCTGCCGGGCCTCGGCACGAACGGTGTCGGTTGTTGCTGTTGCACCGGGGGGAGTCTCGCTCCGGCTCAGTTGCTCCAGCAGTGCGGTCAGCAGATCGCTCGATGGGGCCAGCTCCGCGAGACGGCCCTCTGCGTTGGCGCGAGAGACATCCTGTCTGTCGAGCTCGACGTGGAGGAAACCCTTGCCCCAGAGTTCGTCAACGAGTGCGTTCAGCGCGACTGAGTCTTCATCCGAGGACGTTCCCAGGGTACGTAGCCGAAGCAGGGTCTTGCCTGGATGCGGCAAGGCCGCGACGGCTTGACGGATCCGCACGAGTTCCAGTCCACACCCCTGGCTCAGGTCCAGTTCCTGGGTTTGCCATGTCAACGAACCCGTGGAGACCGGAGTCAACTGGGGGAGGGCACCGTGAGAGGCAATCTCCACCAGCAGTGCCTGCCCGGCTCCAGTTTCGCCAAACTTCGTGACCTCGTGGCTGCCCGCGTAGGCTGTGCGCTGCTGGTAGACGTACTGGCCATGCCAGTGGCCCAGGGCGAGGTAGTCGAGATTGCTTCGCGTCACCGCATCCAGGGCGATGGGAAAGTCGTCCGAGGCGTATTTGCCTTCAATGCGCAGGGAGCCATGCGCCACGCCAATCCGGATGTCATTGCCTTCGACCTGTGGAGCCCAGCCCGCGGTCGGATCCCGCATCCCGCTCTTGTGCCTGAGGGGAGCGGGGAGGAGGACCCCGTTCGTTCCGGGAATCGGGACACCACTGTCTGATTCCAGCATCTGGATGTGCGCGGGCCGTCCCCGCCAGGAGGCGCGCAGATAGACGGAGTCCGGAGTCAGGGGATCGTGGTTCCCCGGAAGGACATAGACAGGTGCTCTGGAGGCCTGGAGGACCGTCAGGAGCTCGTGGACGAGGCGATCTCCTACGGAGGTATCCTCGAAGACGTCGCCTGCGAGCACGACGGCGTCGACTCCCAGGGCATTGGCGGATTGGATGAGCTGCCGCGCGGAGTCCATCCTCGCGGCGCGTACGGCCGCGGCGGCGCCTGCGACGTGCTTCGCGCGCAAGCCCATCTGCCAGTCGGCGGAGTGCAGCAGCCGGATCATTGGGAACACCTTCCGACCGTGCCGGTTCTTCTCGCGGTGCCTGACGCGCCGCCCTTTCAAGTGGGCACGGACGCGACAACCCTACAGAGCGCCAGAAGCGCTCTGTATTCCCCATAGGAGGTACGTCACTGGCATTGACAAACCTGCGCCAGGTGCACTTCCTGCTATCCTTGTCGCCATGACGGGACCGCAAGCGAAGACCTGTGCAACCTGCGGACGCGTCATCGCCGCGCACGCCGTCTATTACCGCTTCAGTCTGGTTCTGGAAGGGGAGCAGGATCTCATCGACCCTTCGGATGACCTGGAGGGCAATTCCGCGGAGGCGCTCGCGGAGATCGTCCGCCGCCTGGATGAAGGCTCCGCGGACCCCGGTGAACTGGAGGCGCAGGTGCACTGGGAGCGCACCGGGGTTGTCTGCTCGGAATGTCGCTCCGTGGCGGTGCGGATGCTCAGCACCCCCACGGATGACTCTGGACCGCATTGAGCGTCATTGGATCTTCATCGCGTACTTGCCCAGGTGGTGCTTGAGCACCTCCTGCTGGGCCTTCGCGGCTTCCTCCAATGCGTAGAGACGGCCAATCTCCAGATGGAACGGCCCCGCCTCGATCAACTCATTGAGCCGCTTCATCACCTGGGGGTTGGGGATGCCGTCGTAGGCCTTGGTTTCAACGCCCTCCGGACCCTTGGGCGCCGGCTCCACGCCGTTCGGGAAGGCGATGCGCCCTCCCTTGCGGATGTTGCGGAGCAGGGGCTCGGCGGCGTCTCCCCGGGCCAGCACCAGCGCCGCGTCGAAGCCGTCTGGCGCGAAGTCCCGGCAGACCTTCTCCAGGTCTTCCTGATGCCCCTCCGCGACCGCGTCCGCTCCCAGCCTTCGTGCCAGCTCCACCCCGTCCTGTCCGGACGCGACCGCCAGCACCTTCGCTCCCAGCCTCTTCGCGAGCTGCAGTGCGATGTGTCCAATGCCTCCGCTGGCGCCGAAGATGAGCAGCTTCTGCCCTGACTTGAGCTGGAGGTGCTCCTCCAGGCCCAGGAGCCCCGTGAGTCCGTCCGCGGCGAGCACCGCCGCCTGCTCCACCTTCAACCCCTTGGGCACCTTCGCCGCCTGGTCTTCCTTCACGGCGACGTACTCCGCGTAGAAGCCTCCCTTGTTGCTCATGAACGCGGAGCCGTAGACCTGGTCGCCGACCTTGAAGTTCTTCACGTTCTTGCCCACCGCTGCGACTTCTCCCGCGCCGTCGGCTCCGGGCACGTAGGGGAATTTCGGGCCGCCTGGAATCATCTCGGCCATCTGGCCCTCGCGCTCCATCCAGTCCCAGGCACCGATTCCCGCCGCCGCGACGCGCACGAGCACTTCATCGTCGCCACAGGTGGGAACGGAGAGGGTCTTGATGCCCAGGACCTCCGGGCCGCCGAAGCGGTCGAGCGCCGCGGCCCTCATCTTTTCGGGAATGGATGCTGGCATGCTGTGACTCCCTCTCGGTTGATGTTTGTCCTCCGAGACGATGTGCATGCTTCGCGTGACGTTCAGCGTCACTGGCCCCACGCAGGCACGGCGGGGGAGCGGACTGCCGCTTTCCACCCCGCCGCGGAATGCCCTCAGTTCAAAAGCTGCATGAGGTCCGCTCGCGTGAGCGCGGCGCCTCCCGTGGCGCCTCCGAGCGCGGCCTCGAAGAGGGCTCGCTTCTTGTCCTGCAGGAGGAGGATCTTCTCCTCCACCGTCCCCTGGGACACCATCCGGTACACCATCACCGGGCGCTGCTGCCCGATTCGGTGCGCCCGGTCCGCCGCCTGCGCTTCCACCGACGGGTTCCACCACGGATCCACCAGGAAGACGTGGTCCGCCGCCGTCAGGTTGAGCCCCGTTGCTCCCGCCTTCAACGAGATGAGCATCACGGGCGCTCCCTTCTCGTCCTGGAAGGAGGACGCCACCGCGCCCCGGTTCGCCGTGCTTCCGTCCAGGCGGATGAAGCCGATGTCCGCCTCCTTCAGCGCGGGCTCGATGAGGTCCAACATCGACGTCCACTGCGAGAAGACCAGCGCCTTGTGCCCGTCCGCCACCGCCGTGCCGAGCGCCTCCACCAACGCCTGCACCTTCGAGGACGTCCTCGCCTGCTGCCCCGGCACCAGCGCCGGATGACAGGCCGCCTGCCTCAACCGCAGCAGCGCCTCCAGCGCCTTCAACACGCTGCCGCCCTCCTCGAGCTGCGACACCACCTCCTCGCGCGTCGCGGCGTGGACCGCGTCGTAGACGGCGCGCTCCTGCTCGGTGAGGGTGACGTGCCGCACGGCCTCCGTGCGCGGTGGCAACTCAGGCGCCACGTCGCGCTTGAGCCTGCGCAGCACGAAGGGGCGGATGCGCGCGCGCAGGGCCTCCGCGGCGCCCTTTTGATTCTCAGACACCGGCCGGGACCAGCGCTCCTCGAAGGCCTTGCGCCCGCCCAGCAGGCCCCGGTTGGTGAAGTGCATCAGGCTCCACAGCTCCTCGAGCCGGTTCTCGATGGGCGTGCCGCTGAGCGCGATGCGGAAGCCCGCGTCCAGTTCGTACGCCGCTCGCGCCACCTGGCTGTCTGGATTCTTGATGGCCTGCGCCTCGTCCAGCACCACCGTGTCCCAGGTCTTCGCCGCCAGGATGGCTGCGTCCAGACGCAACAGCGCATACGTGGTGAGCGTCACGTCCGCGGACTCGTCCAGCGTGCGCCCCACGCCGTGATAGACAGACACCTTCAACGACGGGCGGAAGCGCTTCACCTCCGCCTCCCAGTTGGGCAGCACGCTCGTGGGCGCCACCACCAGCGTTCCCCGGCCCAACGTGCAGATGGTCTGCAGCGTCTTGCCCAGACCCATGTCGTCCGCCAGCACGCCCCCCAGGCCCGCCTGCCTCAGGAAGGTGAGCCAGCTCACGCCCTGCAACTGGTACGGGCGCAGCGTCGCGGTGAGGTCCTTGGGCAGCTGGGGCTCGGGGAGTTTCTCAAAGCCTTGCACCAGGGGCGCGAGCCTCTCCGTGACGGGCGGGGCGGGGTGCTCCAATGCCTCGCACAGGCCGGTGAGCTGGGGGATGGCGTGGTTCGCGAGACGGCCGTCCTTTTCTCTCGCCGACAACAGGTCCGTCACTCGCTGGCCGTGGGCCTTCAGCCAGCCCGTGGGCAGGGGCGCCCAGCCTCCGCCCTCCAGCGGCACCAGCCCCAGGCCTTCCTCCCAGGCCCGCATCACCGCTCCCGCGTCCACGGTGCGCTTCTCTCCAGGGCCCAGGCCCTCCACGTGGAAGTCGAGCGAGAAGCCCACTCGCGGCACGCCCGCGTCGGTGGCGGACGTGTCCAACGTGAGCATCGGCCTGAGCTTCACGTCCGGGCTGACCACACCCGCGGCGTTCCCGGTGAGGCCTCCGCGCCACTTGCGCAGCTTGTCCGCGAGCTGCACGGCCTCCTTGCCGTGGACCGTCACGCGCCGGCCCGGCGCCATGTTTAGCTCGTCCCTCAGCTGGTGGATGAGCTTCGTCTCCGTGGGCTCGTCGCGCACCGGCGCGGCGCCCTGGAGGTACACCAGCTTCCCGTTGTCGATGCGCGCGGTGGGCGGCGAGCCGTACACCAGCGTGGGCAGCACCGAGAGCCCCGCGTCGAGCTTGTCCAACTCCAGCGAGATGCGCGGCTTGAGCGTCCGGTCGATGGGCGGCAGACGCCGGCTCTTCACGTCCACCGGCATGCGCCTCGCGAAGTCCGGCAGCACCTTGCTCGTCAGGTCCGCCAACTGCTCCGGGGCGAAGACGCGCTCCTGGGGCAGGTTCTCCAGCCGCGCGCCGGTGAGTGACAACTCTCCCAACCGGCAGAGCGCGCCCGCGCACAGCGCGACGCCGGGGCTCACCAGTTCGTTGATGCGCGGATCCTTCTCCACCTTGAGCACGGTCTGCTCGCCCCGGTCCTCGACGGTGACTCGCGGGAGGAGCGGCTCGTTGGAGACGGAGACCAGCGCGCCGTCGAAGAGGACGGTGCGCGCCTTCTCCAGCACGTGCAGCAGCGCATCCAGCTTGCTCTGCGGCAGCGCGCCCCGGGTCGCCTGCGCGAGCAGCTTGTCCGCGAGCAGGTCGCACGGATCCACGTGGATGCGCGCGGCCTCCACGGGGTTCTGGAGCACGGACGCGAGGCTCCGGGCCAGCAGCCTCGCGGTGTTGTCCGGCCGGACCACCAGCCGCTCCAACTGGAGGCCTCCGTCCGCGCGTTTGAAGCGGTACACCAGCCGTTCTGTCTTCGGCGCGGTGCCGGGACGCGTTGCCGTGGCGGCAGGGCCCGGGCGGGCAGGAGAGGCCGCTGCCGTGGCCTTCCTTCCTTCCGCCTGCCGCAGGACGATGGCCGCGGCGATGACGTGCTCGCAGGGGTCCACCTTCCCCCGGCAGTCGCACTCCCAGATTTCATCCTCGGGGTAGAGGGTCGTGGTGAGCGGGGTGGGGCGGCCGGGGATGCGGATCCGCAGGACGACCTCTTCCTCGTCCACGGACTGCACTGACACGACCCCCGCACGCGACAGGGCCTGTCCGGCGGACCACGTGGTCGGGCCTGACTCCTCCCGGATGGCTTCGAGCAGTTCCGCGAGCGCCGACATAGGAGGGGCGATTCCCTAGCCCCGCGCCGGGCCTGGCGCAAGCCACCGGGCGCGTGGCTGTGACACTGAGGGACACACGCTGCCGTGCTCCTGTAACTGGCGGCGCTACAGCGGCCACGACACCCGTGTCATCCGCAGCGAGGCCTTCCGAGGAAAGCGCAAAAATCTTGGGGTGTGGCGTGGCAGGTGCAAGGCGTCCTGTTCGGAACGCGCGTCGGTGCTTCCTTGGCTTCCGCCTGCTGGACCCTCAGCGTCTCCGTCCGTTGTGAGTGAAGCAGACAGTGTCCCCCACACAGTCGAGGTCCCACACATGCACCTGAAAATGACGAGTCGCCTCCTGGCGGCTGCGTTCCTGAGCCTGGTGGTTGGTTGCCAGGGTGAGCCGACGCAGTCCCCGGAAGGTTCGCAGTCCGCGGAGCTGTCCGCCAAGGCGGATTGCGTGCAGCGGTTCGATGGCATCACCACCTGCGCCAAGGGCAACGCGTCCCTGGCCGCCACCGAGAAGGGCGTGCAGGTCAACGGGCTGAAGAGCCTCAAGACGGACGGCGTCTCCAGCACGTTCAACGACGCCATCACCTGGTCGCAGGACGCGCAGATTCGCATTGGCAGCGCCTCGGGCGGCCTCGCCCTGGCCGCGCGGGATGGTGACCAGGTGGTCAGCACCCTGCGCATCACCCCCGGGAAGGACCGCCAGGTGTCCGTGGAGCCGGGCTTCACCGGTTCGTCCTCCGGCGCGTTCCGGATGAACGTCTACAACAATGGCCGCCTCGTTGGGTCGAGCCCCCAGCCGCAGGCCATGATCATCACCTTCTACAGCTGGTGGGCCTTCCTCGACTGGTACTACTGGCACTGGGGCTTCTTCTCCTACCGCACCACCGCCACGGGCGGGAACGTGGGCATGGACGGCGCCTGCGGCTGGCGCCTGAACGTGGCCAACACGACCTTCAGCGTCAAGCTCGCTGACGGGAAGGACGTCGTCGGCGACACGGTGGAGTTCATCGAGGAGATTGGCGACGGTGCCTACCCGTACCGCCACTTCTCCGGCATCGACGTGAACGCCAGCGCCACGGACTTCCTCGTCACGGGCGAGTCCTTCGGCCAGGAGAAGTAAGCTGTTCCTCCACCGGGTGGGGGCGCCTCGTTCCCGCCCGGTGGTGTCTGTCTGTCTGTGTCTTCCCATCGAGGAGTCGTGACGATGCGCGTGCCCTGGTCTCTCGCTGGCATCTCCGCCGGAGCGCTGCTCATCGGCGCCGCGTGGGCCACCGTCGTCCGCCGCCCCGAACCCCTGGTGCTGGGCGCGCTTCCCCCCGTCGTCCTGCCGCACGTGGAGCAGGCAGGCGGTGCCACCACGGTGACGGACACTGGCCGCAATGCCTTCGGGCGCGCGCCCATGAACATGCCGCGCTCGCGCTGGCCGGACTTCTACGCGGGCAAGGGCGTCTTCGACCGCGACTGGAGCGACTCGCGCCTGCGTGCCGCCGTGGCGGGGCCCTTCTTCAGCGCCACCGGCTGCATGACCTGCCACGTGAAGGACGGCCGGGGCCAGCCGCCCTCGAGCCCCACGGAGGCGCCCGTCTCGCTGGCGTTCCAGCTGAGCGCGCCCGACGGCGCCGGTCCCCACCCGCTGTACGGCATGCAGCTGGACGCGCACGCCGTGGAGGGCCAGGTCCCCGAGGGCCACGTCCGCGTCGACTTCGAGGAGACGCGCGGCACCTTCGCCACCGGTGAGCCGTACTCGCTGGTGCGCCCGCGCTACCAGTTCCAGGGGCTGGTGCACGGCCCCCTGGGCGACGGCGCCCTGTTCTCCGCCCGCGTGTCGCCCGTGAACTTCGGCCTGGGCCTGCTGGAGGCGCTGCCGGAGGCCGACATCGTGGCCCGCGCCGACCCCGAGGACCGCGACCAGGACGGCATCTCCGGCCGGGTCAACCGCGTGCTCGACGTGGAGACGGGCGAGACGCGTCTGGGCCGCTTCGGGTGGAAGGCCAATCAGCCCACGCTGCGCCAGCAGGTGGCGCATGCGCTCGTCGCGGACATGGGCGTCACCACGACGCTCTACCGCCAGGAGCAGGGCCGGGACGCTCCGGGTGAACCGGAGGTGTCCCAGGACGACATGGACCTGCTGATGATCTACATGCGCCTCGTCGCCGTGCCCAAGCGGCGCGACTGGGAGGCGCCGGAGGTCCAGCGGGGCCATGCCGTCTTCCGCGCCATCGGCTGCGCGGCGTGCCACGTGGACACGCCCCAGGAGACGGGGCCGGTGGAGGGCTTCGACGAGGTCTCCCGCCAGGTCATCTACCCCTACACGGACCTGCTGCTGCACGACCTGGGCGAGGGCCTGGCGGACGGACGTCCGGATGGGCTGGCCACGGGCAGCGAGTGGCGCACGCCGCCCCTGTGGGGCATCGGGTTGGTGGAGGCCGTCAACCGGCACACCCGCTTCCTGCATGACGGCCGGGCCCGCTCCCTGGAGGAGGCCGTCCTCTGGCATGGAGGGGAGGCGGCCCCCGCGCAGGCTCGCTACGTCCGGCTGCCCCGCGAGGACCGGGCCGCGCTGCTCGCCTTCCTGAAGTCGCTCTGAGGCACGGACGGGACGTCCTCCCGTCTGGGTCGCGGCCAGGAGGCCCACCGCCTGGAGGGGCTTCGGCCTGGGTGGGCGCACGGAACATTGGGACGGCAGGGGCCCTTGGAGTACCCTGCGCGCCCCCTTCATGCAGCCTCAGACTCCCATTCTCGATGATGCCCCCGACGTCCCGCTCGCGGTCGACCTGGACGGGACGCTGGTGCGCACGGACACGCTGCACGAGAACCTGCTCGTGCTGCTCAAGAACGCGCCGTGGCTGCTGCTGCTGGTGCCGTTGTGGGTGCTCCGGGGCAAGGCCTTCTTCAAGGCGGAGGTGGCTCGCCGCGCGCGGCTGGACGTCACCTCGCTGCCGTACAACGCGGAGGTGGTGGCCTTCCTTCGCGAGGAGCACGCCCGGGGGCGGCGGCTGGTGCTGGCCACGGCCGCGGACCGGAGCATCGCCGACGCGGTGGCCGCCCACCTGGGCCTCTTCCACACGGTGGTCGCCAGTGAAGCCGGGGTGAACCTGTCCGGCGCGCGGAAGCTGGAGCGGCTGCGCGAATTGCTGGGCCCCTTCGACTACGCGGGCAACGACGCGGTGGACCTGCACCTGTGGCGCGAGTGCCGGCGGATCATCGTGGTGCATGCGCCGGCGGGCGTGTTGCGCCAGGCCCAGGGGCTGGGCCGTCCCGTGCACCGCGTCTTCGAGGCCCCTCCTGGCGGGGTGCGCCCCTGGGTGAAGGCGCTGCGGGTGCATCAGTGGGCGAAGAACGCGCTCGTCTTCGTGCCGCTGCTGGCGGCGCACAAGGCCACCCAGGGCGGCATGGCCCCGCGCGCGGTGCTGGCGTTCCTCGCCTTCAGCCTCTGCGCCTCCAGCGTGTACATCATCAATGACCTGCTGGACCTGGCGTCGGACCGGCGGCACCCGTCCAAGTCGCGGCGGCCCTTCGCGTCCGGGGCCCTGCCGGTGCGCGCGGGCGTCGTGCTGGCGCCGCTGCTGCTGGTGGGCGCCGCGGCGCTGGCGCTGGCGACGCTGCCCCTGTCGTTCTCCGCGCTGCTGGCCGCGTACTTCGTGCTCACGCTCGCGTATTCGCTGCGGCTCAAGCAGGTGGTGATGCTGGACGTGCTGGTGCTGGCGGGCCTCTACACGGTGCGCATTTTTGGCGGCGCGCTGGCGGTGGGCGTGCCCACGTCGAGCTGGCTGCTCATGTTCAGCACCTTCCTCTTCCTGTCGCTGGCCCTGCTCAAGCGGCTGAGCGAGGTGCGGCGGCTGCGCCAGTCCAACGAGACGTCCGCTCACGGGCGCGGCTACCTGGCGCAGGACTACGAGCAGCTCGCGAGCCTGGGCGCGGCGGCGGGCCAGGTGTCGGTGATGGTGCTGGCCCTCTACATCACCAGCAAGGAAGTGACTGCGCTGTATGCCCACCCGGAGCGGCTGTGGATGCTGTGCCCGGTGATGCTGTACTGGGTGGGGCGCATCTGGTTGCTGGCGCACCGGGGGCTCGTGAACGAGGACCCGCTCGTCTTCGCGCTGAGGGACCGCGTCAGCTATGTCGTCGGCGTGGCCGCCGCGCTGGTGCTGTGGGTGGCGACGTGACGGGAGCATGGCGATGAGCACGTCGGATTCGTGGGGCCGTTTCCCCCGCGTGGAGCAGCAGACGCGCGCGCTGGCGTGGCGCTCGGACGCGGTGCCCCAGGTGGAGGGCTCCGTCCTGCCGCATGGCCTGGGCCGCAGCTACGGCGATTCCTGCCTCAACGGCGGGGGCACGGTGCTGCTCACCGCGGGCCTGGACCGGCTCATCGACTTCGACCCGACGACGGGCGTGGTGCGCTGCGAGTCAGGCGTGTCGTTGGACACGCTGCTGCGGCTGGCCGTGCCGCGCGGCTGGTTCCTGCCGGTGACGCCGGGCACGAAGTTCGTCACGGTGGGCGGCGCCATCGCCAATGACGTGCACGGCAAGAACCACCACCGGGCCGGGACGTTCGGCCGGCACGTGCGCCGCTTCGAACTGGTGCGCTCGGACGGCAGTCGGCGGATGTGCGCGCCCGACGAGAACCCGGACTGGTTCGGCGCGACGATTGGCGGCCTGGGGCTCACGGGGCTCGTCACCTGGGCGGAGGTGCAGCTCAAGCCCATCCGCAACCCCTTCGTGATTCAGGAGACCGTCCCGTTCGAGAACCTGGACGGCTTCATCCGCGTGTCCGCGGAGTCCGAGGCGGACCACGACTTCACCATGTCGTGGGTGGACTGCCTGGCGCGAGGGCGCAAGCTGGGGCGCGGCCTGTTCTACCGGGGCAACTTCGCGCCCACGCAGTTCGAGCGGCTGCCCCTGTCGAAGAGCCACCTGTCGCATGGCAGCGGGCTCGCGGTGCCCATCGACCTGCCGGGCTTCTGCCTCAACCGGCTGTCGGTGTCCGCGTTCAACTTCCTGTACTACCACCGGGAGCGGATGAAGCCGTCTCCCCGGCTCGTGCATTACGATCCGTTCTTCTACCCGCTCGACAGCGTGTACGGCTGGAACCGCATCTACGGCCGCCGGGGCTTCCTCCAGTTCCAGTGCGTGGTGCCCCACGCCACCGCGCGCGACGCGCTGCGGGAGCTGCTGGAGCGCAGCGCCCGGGGTGGGTTGCCCAGCTTCCTGTCCGTGCTCAAGACGTTCGGCGACCTGCCGTCGCCCGGGTGGTTGTCCTTCCCGCGCCCCGGCTACACGCTGGCCCTGGACTTCGCCAACCAGGGTGAGAAGACGTGGAAGCTGGTGGAGTCGCTGGACCGCGTGACGCGCGAGGCGGGCGGGGCGGTGTACCCGGCCAAGGACGCGCGCATGAGTCCGGAGAGCTTCGCCGCGTACTTCCCCAAGCGCGAGCAGTTCTCCGCGTACGTCGATCCCGCGTTCTCGTCCTCCTTCTGGCGCCGGGTGAACCCGGTGTCCTTGCCCTTGCCCTCGCTGGAAGACCGTCAGGTCGCCATCCCATGAAGAAAGTCATTGTCCTCGGCGCCACGAGCGCCATTGCCCAGGCCACGGTGCGGCTGCTCTCCGCGCGCGGGGCGTCGCTGTACCTGGTGGGCCGCAACGCCGCGAACCTGGAGGCGGTGGCCAAGGACGCGGCCACGCGCGGCGCGCAGAAGGTGGAGTTCCGCGCGCTGGATTTGAACGACTGCGAAGCGCACGCGAGCCTCGTGGAGAGAGCGTGGCAGGCCCTGGGCGGACTGGACGGGGTCGTGCTGGCGCATGGCGTGCTGGGAGTCCAGGAGGAGAGCCAGCGCTCGTGGGCGGCGGCGGAGCTGGTGCTGCGCACGAACTTCCTCTCCGCCGCGTCGCTGCTGACGGAGCTGGCCAACCGCTTCGAGGCGCAGAAGGCCGGCACGCTGGTGGTGATTTCGTCGGTGGCGGGAGACCGTGGCCGGCAGAGCAACTACGTGTACGGCGCGTCCAAGGGCGCGCTGACCGTGTTCCTCCAGGGCCTGCGCAACCGGCTGGCGAAGTCCGGCGTGGCGGTGGTGACGGTGAAGCCCGGCTTCGTGGACACGCCGATGACGGCCCACGTGCCGAAGAACAAGCTCTTCGCGTCGCCGGAGCAGGTGGCGCGAGGCCTCTTGAAGGCCGCGGACGGGCGCAAGAACGAGGTCTACGTGCCCGGCTTCTGGGCGCTCATCATGCTCATCATCAAGAGCATCCCGGAGCCTGTGTTCAAGCGGCTGAAGCTCTAGGCTTCCGCTGTTGCCCGCGCGGGCAGCCGGTGGAGCGGGGCGCAGTGGGGCGCGTGCGTCTGGAGGAACTGGCGCATCCGCTCCGCGCGTTCCGGGTCGTTCCGCTGGATGGCTGCGGCCCGGAGTGCCCAGGCGCAGAGCAGGCGGACCACGATGAGAGGAGACTCCTCCTGGTGGTGCTCCAGCAGCCGCAGGCCCTCCGGCGTTGATTGGCCCGTGACGACTTCCGCGGAGTGGATGAGGACGTCGTAGAAGACGCGGCCCATCTTGGCTCCGGGAACGGCGGGGTTGATGTCGGCCAGGGCGAGGGCCTCGCGGGCGAGCCTCAGGGTCTGCTCAGGGTCGTCCTTGCAGATCAGCTGGAGGAGCGCGTCGCTGCTTCGCTCCATGGCCTGGAGCAGGGGCGCCTTGCTCCGCCAGTCCACCGCGTTCAATTCGTGGCGGGCCAGGGCGTCCTGCCCGTAGAGGATCCTCCCCAGGGCCCGTCTCTGCGCCCGGAAGACGTCCACGTCGGGGAAAGGGCTGCTCGGAGGAAGGAGCTCATCCGTGAGCCTGAAGTAGGCCTCCACGTCAGGGTGCTGGAGTGCCTCTGCCTCCCGCCTGCGCGCCTTGCGAACCTGGTACTGCCGCCAGGCCAAGCTCCCGCCCACGAGCACGAAGAAGAGGATGAGGAAGGGGAGCAACTGCTGGCCCAGCCCTGGAGGAACCTGGGGCTTGGGGGTGGGCCATTCGCCGTCTCCGGTGATGGGCGAGGGGTTGGTGAAGAAGGCATGGAAGCCGTACCAGAGCGGCAGCAGGACGGCCCAGATGAGCAGGAGCTTCCGGAACGGATGGCGACCCAGCCATCCCAGGACGGGCACCTTGCGGAGCTGCTTATCGGCGACTCCGCGGAGATAGCGATTGTTCTCTTCGCGCGACATGCGCGCACCGTAACCCCTTCCACTCCGTGCCTGAAAGACAGACACGGAGTGGAGGTTGTCTTCAACTGCCGGTGGCGTCGTTGGACGTAACGGCGGCCAGGGCGGAGCGCAGGTGCTCGACGACAGACCCGAGGTGCGGGTCCTGCATCAGCTCGTGGTGGCCACCGGGGACGTCGTGCACTTTCAGTTCGCCTCGCACGAGGGGCTCCCACCCGCGGTGACGAGGAATCGCTTCGGCGACGCCACTGGCGCTCAGGAGCAGGGCGGTGCCGTCGTACGGCTGGGGCACGTACTTCTCGTGGGCGAAGAGGTTGGCTCGGAAGACGTTGAAGAGGGCACGCAGTTGGGCCGGGCCGGACTGCGCGTCGAGGATGCGCGACCGGAGTCCTTCCTGCAGCAGGTGGCCCAGCATCACGTCGTCGCCCTGTGCCAGGGCTTCGTCCGGGGCGGAGAGCTCCTGGCCGAAGGCGGTGGCGGTGGCATGGGCGAAGGCGAGCCGCGCGCGGGCCTCGGAGTCGAGGTGCGTGGCTTCCTGGGCGGGCTTCGTCAGGCCGTGGACGTGGGCGTCGATGAGGGCGAGCAGGTCCACGGCTTCACCGGCCTCACGCAGGCGGCGGGCCATCTCGTAGGCGATGACGCCGCCGAGAGACCAGCCTCCCAGTTGGTAGGGGCCGTGAGGCTGCACCGTGCGGATGGCTTCGATGTAGAGGGTGGCCATCTCCTCGATGGACTCGGCGACGGGCCGTCCGTCGAGGCCACGGGACTGGAGGCCGTAGACGGGCAGCGAGGGCCCCAGGCGGCGCGCCAGTTCCGAGTAGGCCAGGACGTTGCCTCCGCCCGGGTGGACGAGGAAGAGCGGCCGGTGCCCGGGCTCTCCACGCTCCAGTGGGACGAGGGGCGTCCAGTCCTGTGAGTCGTCGCGGAGCACCTGCGCGAGCTGCTCGATGGTGGGCTGCTGGAAGAGGACGGAGAGAGGGAGGCTCAGGCCGAGACGCTCGCGCACGGCGGCGACCATGCGCACGGCGAGCAGGGAGTGGCCGCCCAACTCGAAGAAGCTGGAGCGGACGCCGACGGAGCGGACGCCGAGGAGGTCCTCCCAGATGCGAGCGAGCTGCATTTCGAGCGCGTCGCGGGGAGCGACGAAGTCCCGGGCTTCAACGGCGTGGGCGTCGGGCTCGGGCAGGGCCTTTCGGTCCACCTTGCCGTTGGCGTTGAGGGGCAGGGCGC
The DNA here is from genome assembly GCF_003668965.1 of Corallococcus sp. AB030. Lineage (NCBI taxonomy): Bacteria > Pseudomonadati > Myxococcota > Myxococcia > Myxococcales > Myxococcaceae > Corallococcus > Corallococcus sp. AB030. The sequence goes on along the minus strand of NZ_RAWQ01000073.1, from coordinate 25,351 downwards.
CCAGCACGACGAGCGCGGAGGGGACCATGTACTCGGGCAGCCGCTGCTTGAGGCCCACCTTGAGGGTGTCCGCGTCCAGCGGGTGGCCTTCGCGAGCAGTGACGTAACCGATGAGGCGCTTGTCCGCGTCCGTGCCCCGGGCCACGACGATGGCCTCATTGACGCCAGTGGCGGAGCGCAGGGCTGCTTCGACTTCGCCCAACTCGATGCGGAAGCCCCGCACCTTCACTTGGAAGTCGACGCGGCCGATAAAGTCGATGGTGCCGTCCTCCCTCCAACGGGCCTGGTCGCCCGTGCGGTAGAGGCGCTCGCCCGAAGTGGAGGCGAAGGGATGGGGGACGAAGCGTTCCGCGGTCAGCTCGGGACGATTCAGGTAGCCCCAGGCCAGGCCGTGGCCTCCGACGTACACCTCACCCGCGACGCCTACGGGCACCGGGTGCAGGTGCGCGTCGAGCACGTAGACGGTGGAGTTGGAGAGGGGCCGGCCAATGGGGATGGCGCCTTCCACGCGCGTGCCGTGCTGCATGGAGAAGGTGGTGGAGAAGGTGGTGTTCTCCGTGGGGCCGTAGCCGTTGATAAACGTCGCACCTTCCGCAAGACGCGCGAGGTGTTCGCGCACTCGGGCGGCAGGCAGCACATCGCCACCAGCGAGGACCTGACGCACGCCCGCGAGCGCTTCGCCCTGGTGCAGGGCCGTCTGCTCGAAGAGGGCGGCGGTGAGCCACAGGGACGTCACGCGGTGGTGGCGCAGCTGGGCGGCCAGCTCCTCCAGCGACAGGGAATGAGGCGGAGCGAGGACGAGCTTCGCGCCGTGCAGCAGTGCGCCCCAGATTTCGAGCGTGGACGCATCGAAGGCCACGGGTGCGAACTGGAGCCAGACTTCGTCGGGCCCGAAGCGCATGAAGGTGCTGCCGAGCACCAGGCGGGTGATGCCCCGGTGCGGCACACAGACGCCCTTGGGACGCCCCGTGGAGCCCGAGGTGAACATGACGTAGGCGAGAGACTCGCTATCCACGGAGACGTCGGGCGCATGCATGGGCCGCGAAGCGATCTCCGCGGACTGGGCATCCATCCAGACGCGAGCGCCGGTGGCGGGGAGCAACGAAGCGAAGGGCTGGTGCGTGACCACCACTCCGACGTCCGCGTCCTCCAGCAGCATCGCGATGCGTTCCACGGGGGCATTGCGGTCCACGGGGACGAAGGCCGCGCCCACCTTGAGGATGGCGAGGAGCGCGGTCACCAACTCGAAGGAGCGCTCGACGGCAAGGCCCACACGCGCACCCGGGACGATGCCCAGGGCACGCAGGTGCCACGCCAGTTGGTTCGCGCGCTCGTCCAGTTGGGCGTACGTCAGCGAATCATCCCCCAGCACGAGGGCGACAGCGTGAGGCGTGCTCTGGGCCTGCCGGGCGAAGTGGACGTGGACCGGAATCTCCGTCGGGCTGGTGACGCCCGTGTCGTTCCACTCCACAAGGACGCGCTGGCGCTCGTCGTTGGAGAGGAGCGGCAGGTGGGCCATGGGCTGCTCGGGCTTCGCGGCCACGGCCTCCAGCAGCGTGCGCAGGTGGCGGGCCATCCGCTCCATCGTGCTCCGCTCGAAGAGGGCGGTGCTGTACTCCAGCGTGCCTCGCAGTCCTTCGGACGTCTCCGTGAAGAAGACGCTCACGTCGAACTTCGAAGTCGACTGGGTGGCTTCCAGTCCGCGGAGACGGAGCTCTGGCAGACGCACGTCCTCCGTGGGCACGTTCTGGAGCGCGAGCAGCGTCTGGAAGAGAGGCGTGTGGCTGAGGCTGCGCGTCGGCTGCAGGATCTCCACCAGCTTTTCGAACGGCACCTCCTGGTGCTCGTACGCGTCCAGCACCGTGGCGCGCACCTGCTGGAGCAGCGCCTGGAAGGACTGGCCCTCGTCCACCTTCGCGCGCAGGACGAGCGTGTTGACGAAGAAGCCGATGAGGCCCTCCGTCTCCGCACGCGTGCGGCCGGCAATGGGCGAGCCCACGCTGATGTCCTGCTGGCCCGTGTAGCGCGACAGCAGGCCCTGCCATGCCGCGAGCAGCACCATGAAGAGCGAACCGCCTTCACGGTGGCCCAGGCTCCGCAGGGCTTCCGTCAACTCACGCGACAGAGTGAAGCCGAGGGTTGCACCCGAAGTGCTCCGGACCGCAGGACGCGGCCGGTCCGTGGGCAGCTCCAGCACGGCCGGAGCGCCGGAGAGCTTCCCCTCCCAGTAGGCCATTTCCTGCCGCAGCGTCTCACCCGAAAGCGTGCGGCGCTGCCAGTCCGCGTAGTCCGCGTACTGAACGGGAAGGGCCGGAAGGGGCGACGGCTGTCCCGCGGAGAAGGCCGCGTAGAGGGCAGTGACTTCACGCACCAGCACACCCAGCGACCAGCCGTCGGAGACGATGTGGTGCAGGGTGACGACGAGCACGTGCTCGTGTTCGGCCAGCTTGAAGAGCAGCGTGCGGATGAGCGGACCGGTGCGCAGGTCGAAGGGTCGGCGCATCTCCTGTTCCACCTGGAACCGCGCTTCGGGCTCGCGCTGAGTCTCCGGCAGGTCCGAGAGGTCCACGAGCCCCAGGGGCACCGGACTGTCGGGGTGGATGCGCTGGACCGGTTCACCGTTCACCTGGGTGAAGGTGGTGCGCAGGGCTTCGTGTCGGCGCACGACTTCCTGCAGCGCGCGCTCGAGCATGTCCGCGCGCAGGTGGCCCTCCAGCCGGACGGCGACGGGCATGTTGTAGAGGGGGCTGCCCGGTTCGAGCTGATCAATGAGCCACAGCCGCTGCTGGGCGAAGGACAGCGGCAGCGGACCGTCATGCGAGACGCGGGTGAGCGGCGAAGTGCCCGTGCGGGTGAGTCCCGAGAGGCGAACCGCGAGCGCTTCCACGGTGGGGGATTCGAAGAGCGCGCGCAGGGGCAGTTCCACGCTGAGCTCCGCGCGCACGCGCGACACCACCTGGGTGGCCAGCAGCGAGTGCCCACCCAGCGCGAAGAAGGAATCCTTCACGCCCACCTGGGGCAGGCGCAGGACTTCCGCCCAGATGGAGGCCAGCTTCGCTTCGACTTCGGTGCGAGGCGCTTCGTAGGTATTGCCGGACTGGGGCGCCTCCGGCTCCGGCAGGGCCTTGCGGTCGACCTTGCCGTTGGAGTTGAGGGGCAGGGCCTCCATCACCACGAAGGTGGAGGGCACCATGTACTCGGGGAGGCCCTGACGCAGATGGGCCTTGAGGGCTTCCACCTCCAGCGACGCATTCACCTTGGGCGTGACGTAGGCGACCAGCCGCTTGTCGGCGGCCTCACCCTTCGCGACGACGACGGCGTCCTTGAGTCCTGGAGTGCGACGGAGAGCGGCTTCGATTTCGCCCAACTCGATGCGGAAGCCACGCACCTTCACCTGGAAGTCGATGCGGCCGAGGTACTCCAGGCGCCCGTCGAGGCGGTAACGGACGCGGTCGCCCGTGCGGTACATGCGGCCGCCGGGAGGGCCGTAAGGCTCGGGGACGAAGCGCTCCGCGGTGAGTTCCGGACGCAGCAGGTAGCCACGCGCCTGTCCTTCACCCGCGAGGTACAGCTCACCTGCGACACCCACGGGCACCGGCTGCAATGAGGCGTCCAGCACATAGGCGCGCGTCGCGGGTAGCGGGCGGCCGATGAGGGGCACTTCGTCACGACTGACGAGGGAGGCGGTGGAGTAGGTGGTGTCCTCGGACGGGCCGTAGAGGTTGAAGAGCTTCTCAACCGTGGGGACGGCGTAGACCTGCTTCGCCAGCGTCTCCGGGAGGGCTTCACCGGCGAGGTTGATGACACGTACTGAAGGCGGCACCGCGCCCAGGCGCAGCAGCTGCGCCATGGCGGAGGGCACGGTGTTGACGAGGGTGACGTGGGACGCGGTGGGCAGCTCCGCCAGGTGCAGGGCGTTGCGTGCCACGACCACCGCACCGCCACTGCTCAACGGCGCGAAGAGTTCGAAGACGGAGAGGTCGAAGTTGAGGCTCGTCGCGGCGAGGGTGCCCTTCAGTTCCTCCGGCGAGAAGGTCTCCAAAGCCCAGTGGAGGAAGGAGACAGCGTTGCCGTGGGAGATGGCGACGCCCTTGGGGCGGCCGGTGCTTCCGGAGGTGTAGATGAGGTAGGCGAGGTGGCCGGAGTGGATGCCCACCTCAGGCTTCGTGGTGGGCTGCTTCGCCAGCTCCGCGTCCGAGTCGAGGCACACCGGCGTGGCGGATGTCTCCGGTAGCGCTGAGAGCAGATGGGAGTGAGCGACAAGGGCAGGACCCTGAGCGTCCTCCAGCAGCCAGCCCAGACGCTCACGCGGGTAGCTGGGGTCCAGCGGCACGTAGGCGCCGCCAGCCTTGAGGATGCCGAGGGCACCAATGACGAGGTCTTCAGTGCGCTCGACGCACAGTCCGACGCGGACTTCAGGCCCGACACCCAGGCCACGCAGACGGTGCGCGAGTTGGTTCGCCTTCGCGTCCAGCTCCCGATACGTCAGCTGTCGCTCGGGAGTGATGATGGCCAGGGCATCCGGTGTGCGGCGCACCTGCGCTTCCACCATCGCGGGGATGCTGGACTCCTGCGCCACCTGCGATGCAGGCGGATTCCAAGCGACGAGGAGTTGCTGGCGCTCGGGGTCGGTGAGCAGAGGCAGGTCACCCAGTCGGGTGTCCGGCTTCTTCGCGATGGCCTCCAGCAACACGCCGAAGTGCCCAGCCATGCGCTGGATGGTCTCGGCGTCGAACAGGTCTGTCGCGTACTCCAGCGTGCCGACGAATCCGTCCCGGCCTTCACGCAGACCCAGGGAGAGATCGAACTTCGCGAAGTGGGCGTCCAGCGGCAGGGCCTGGAAGGACAAGCCCGGCAGGCGCAGCGCCTCGGTGGGCGTGTTCTGCAGGACGAACATGGCCTGGAAGAGCGGACTGCGGCTCAGGTCGCGTGTGGGCTGCACGGCTTCCACCAGCTTCTCGAACGGCAGGTGCTGATGTTCGAAGGCCGCGAAGGTCGTGCCTCGCACTTGAGTCAGCAGTTCACGGAACGTTGCACGCGAATCCAACTGGGCGCGCAGGACGAGCGTGTTGATGAAGAAGCCAATCAGGCCTTCGGTCTCCGCCTGTGTGCGGCCGGCGATGGGCGTGCCCACGCTGACGTCATCCTGTGCGGAGTAGCGCGACAGGAGCACCTGGAACGCCGCCAGCAACGTCATGAACGGCGTGGCACCTTCCCGTTGTGCCAAGGCCTTGAGCGCGTGAGAGATCTCCGAGGGGATGCGCACGTCCACCGTTGCGCCCCGGTGGGACTGCACGGGCGGCCGCGGGCGGTCCGTGGGCAACTCCAACGCCGCGGGTGCTCCGGAGAGCTGCTGCTTCCAGTAGTGGATCTGCGCGTCCAGTGCCTCGCCCTGGAGCCAGTTCCGCTGCCAGGCGGCGAAGTCCGCGTACTGCACGGACAGCGGCGCGAAAGCCGGCGTGCTGCTCGTGGAGAAGGCTTCGTAGAAGGCCACCATCTCCCGGACGAGGACGCCCATGGACCAGCCGTCGGAGACGATGTGGTGCATCGTCACGAGCAACAGATGTGAGTCCTCGGTCAGCCGCACCAACGTGCTGCGCAGCAGCGGTCCCCTGGCGAGGTCGAACGGCTTCCGCGCTTCCGCGTTGGCCAGCCTGCGCGCCTCGTCTTCCCGCAGCGTCTCAGGCCGGGTTGAGAGCTCCACGAGCGGCAGTGTCCAACCACTGGGCGCGTGGACCGTCTGGATGGGCTGATCCTGGTGCTCGTGGAAGGTGGTGCGCAGGGCGTCGTGACGGGCGACGAGCGCCTCGAAGGCACGGCGCAGGGCCTCGACGTCCAAGTGCCCCGAGAGCTGGAGGGCAGTAGGGATGTTGTACGACGCGTCGCCGGGCTGGAGCTGATCCAACAGCCATAGCCGTTGCTGAGCGAAGGACAGCGGCAGCGGACCGTCATGCGAGACGCGGGTGAGCTTCGGAGCCTGGGAGGTGGCGCTCCCGTGCAGCCGCCCGGCGAGCGCCTCCACGGTGGGGGACTCGAAGAGCGCGCGCAGGGGGAGTTCCACGTTGAACTCCGCGCGGACGCGCGACACCACCTGGGTGGCCAGCAGTGAGTGCCCGCCCAGCTCGAAGAAGGAGTCCTTCACGCCCACCTGGGGCAGACGCAGGACTTCCGCCCAGATGGAGGCCAGCTTCGCTTCGACTTCCGTGCGAGGCGCTTCGTAGGTGTTGCCGGACTGGGGCGCCTCCGGCTCCGGCAGGGCCTTGCGGTCCACCTTGCCGTTGGAGTTGAGGGGCAGGGCGTCCATCACCACGAAGGTGGAGGGCACCATGTACTCGGGGAGGCCCTGACGCAGATGGGCCTTGAGGGCCTCCACTTCCAGGGAGGTCTCAGCCTTGGGCGTGACGTAGGCGACGAGGCGCTTGTCGGCGGCCTCACCCTTGGCGACGACGACGGCGTCCTTGAGTCCCGGGGCGCGGCGGAGCGCGGCTTCGATTTCGCCCAACTCGATGCGGAAGCCGCGCACCTTCACCTGGAAGTCGATGCGGCCGAGGTACTCCAGGCGCCCGTCGAGGCGGTAACGGACGCGGTCGCCCGTGCGGTACATGCGGCCGCCGGGAGGACCGAAGGGCTCCGGTACGAAGCGCTCCGCTGTGAGCTCCGGGCGAAGCAGGTAGCCACGAGCCTGGCCTTCACCCGCGAGGTACAGCTCACCTGCGACACCCACGGGCACCGGCTGGAGAGACGCGTCCAACACGTAGGCACGCGTCGCGGGCAGGGGCCTGCCGATGAGGGGCACCTCGTCCCGACCGACGAGGGAGGCGGTGGAGTAGGTGGTGTCCTCGGAAGGCCCGTAGAGGTTGAAGAGCTTCTGCACCGTGGGGACGGCGTAGACCTGCTTCGCCAACGTCTCCGGCAGGGCCTCACCGGCGAGGTTGATGACACGCACGGAGGGCGGCACCGCACCCAGGCGCAGCAGTTGCGCCATGGCGGAGGGCACGGTGTTGACGAGGGTGACGTGAGAGGCCGTAGGCAGCTCCGCCAGGTGCAAGGCGTTGCGTGCCACGACCACCGCACCACCACTGCTCAACGGAGCGAAGAGTTCGAAGACGGAGAGGTCGAAGTTGAGGCTCGTCGCGGCGAGGGTGCCCTTTAACTCCTCCGGCGAGAAGGTCTCCAGGGCCCAGTGGAGGAAGGAGACAGCGTTGCCATGGGAGATGGCGACGCCCTTGGGACGGCCGGTACTGCCGGAGGTGTAGATGAGGTAGGCGAGATGGCCGGGGTGGATGTCCACCGCGGGGGCCGTCGTCGGCTGCTTCGCCAGTTCTGCATCCGAGTCCAAGCACACCGGCGTGGCACTGGTTTCGGGCAACGCCGAGAGCAGATGGGAGTGCGCGACGAGTGCAGGGCCCTGGGCGTCCTCCAGCAGCCAGCCCAAGCGCTCACGCGGGTAGCTGGGGTCCAGTGGCACGTAGGCACCACCCGCCTTGAGGATGCCGAGGGCACCAATGACGAGGTCTTCAGTGCGCTCGACACAGAGGCCGACGCGGACTTCGGGCCCGACGCCCAAGCCGCGCAGGCGGTGCGCGAGTTGGTTCGCCTTCGCGTCCATCTCCCGATACGTCAGCTGCCGCTCGGGAGTGATGATGGCCAGGGCATCCGGAGTGCGGCGCACCTGCGCTTCCACCATCGCTGGGATGCTGGACTCCTGCGGCACCTGCGATGCGGGGGGATTCCAATCGACGAGGATCTGTTTGCGCTCGGAGTCAGTGAGCAGCGGCAGGTCACCCAATCGGGTGTCCGGCTTCGTCGCGAGGGCCTCCAGCAATACGCCGAAGTGTCCAGCCAGGCGCTGGATGGTCGCCACGTCGAACAGGTCCGTCGCGAAGTCGAATGAACCGACGAATCCGTCTCGGCCTTCACGCAGACCCAGGGAGAGGTCGAACTTGGCGAAGTGTGATTCCAGCGGCAGGGCCTGGAAGGACAAGCCCGGCAGGCGCAGCGCCTCGGTGGGCGTGTTCTGCAGGACGAACATGGCCTGGAACAGCGGGCTGCGGCTCAGGTCGCGCGTGGGCTGCACGGCCTCCACGAGCTTCTCGAACGGCAGGTGCTGATGGTCGTAGGCCGCGAGCGTCGTGTCTCGCACCTGGGCCAGCAGCTCCCGGAACGTCGCGCGCGGGTTCAGCTGGGCGCGCAGGACGAGCGTGTTGATGAAGAAGCCGATGAGGCCTTCGGTCTCCGCCTGGGTGCGGCCGGCGATAGGGGAGCCCACGCTGACATCGTCTTGCGCGGAGTAGCGCGACAGCAGCACCTGGAACGCCGCCAGCAACGTCATGAACGGCGTGGCGCCTTCCCTCTGCGAGAGCGCCTTGAGGGCATCCGCGATGTGCTTGGGAATGCGCACTTCCACCGAGTCACCCCGGTGCGACTGCACGGGCGGGCGCGGGTGGTCCGTGGGCAGCTCCAACGCAGCGGGTGCTCCGGAGAGCTGCTGCTTCCAGTATTGGATCTGCGCGTCCAGTGCCTCGCCCTGGAGCCAGTTCCGCTGCCACGCCGCGAAGTCCGCGTACTGCACGGGCAGCGGCGGGAGCGAGGGCGACTGGCCCGTGGAGAATGCCGCGTAAAAGGTCGCCACTTCCCGGACGAGGACCCCCATGGACCAGCCGTCGGAGACGATGTGGTGCATCGTCACGAGCAACAGGTGTGAGTCCTGTCCCAGCCGCACCAGCGTGCTGCGCAGCAGTGGTCCCCTGGCGAGGCCGAACGGCTTCCGTGCTTCCTCGTTGGCCATCCGCCGCGCCTCTTCTTCCCGGAGTGCTTCAGGCCGGGCGGAGAGGTCCACGAGCGGCAGAGTCCAACCGCCGGGAGCGTGGATGTTCTGGATGGGCTGGTCCTGGTGCTCGTGGAAGGTGGTGCGCAGGGCCTCGTGGCGCTGGATGAGCGCTTCGAAGGCACGGCGCAGGGCTTCCACGTCCAACTGCCCAGAGAGCTGGAGCGCGGTGGGGATGTTGTACGACGCGTCTCCAGGCTGGAGCTGATCCAACAGCCACAGCCGCTGCTGCGCGAAGGACAACGGCCGCGGGCCGTCCGCGTGCGTCTGGGTGGGCGCGGGCAGGTGGAGGTTCGGCGTGGCCGTCTGGAGCCGCTCCGCGAGCGCGGCCACGGTGGGCGCTTCGAAGAGGGCCCGCAGCGGCAGTTCCACGCGGAACGTGGCGCGCACGCGCGAGACGAGCTGGGTCGCCAGCAGCGAATGACCGCCGAGCGCGAAGAAGTCGTCGTGGACGCCCACGCGCTCCACACGCAGCACCTGAATGAAGAGGGCCGCGAGCTGCTCCTCGGTGGCGGTGCGCGGCGCGACGTAGGTGGACCCGAGCGCCGTGCCCTGGGGCGCGGGCAGTGCCTTGCGGTCCACCTTTCCGTTGGTGTTGAGCGGCAGGGCCTCCAGCACGAGGAACGCGGACGGCACCATGTACTCGGGCAGGTTCTGCTTGAGGAAGGTGCGCAGCTCGGTGGAGTCCAGGGACTCTCCCGCCTCGGGGACAAGATAGGCGACGAGCCGCTTGTCTCCGGGCACGTCCTCGCGGGCGAGGACGACGGCTTGATGCACGGCGGGATGTCCCAGCAGGCGGGACTCGATTTCACCCAGCTCGATGCGGAAGCCGCGGATCTTCACCTGGAAGTCAGCGCGGCCCAGGTAGTCGAGCATCCCGTCCGCACGCCAGCGCACCACGTCGCCCGTGCGGTAGAGGCGTGCACCGGGCGTGGAGGAGAAGGCATCCGGGATGAAGCGGTCCGCCGTCAGCTCCGGCCGGTTGAGGTAGCCGCGCGCGACGCCCTCACCACCGATGAAGAGCTCACCCGCGACGCCCACGGGCACGGGGCGCAGCGTGCGGTCCAGCACGTAGACGCGGACGTTGGGCAGGGGCCTGCCGATGGTGGGAGAGGGGGAAGCGTCGAAGGCGCAGGCGGTGGCGTCGACGGTGCACTCGGTGGGGCCGTAGACGTTGAAGACGCGAGGGCGCGGGGCCTGGGCGAGGTGGCGCCAGGTGGCGGGGTCCACGGCTTCACCCCCCACGAGGACGCGGTGGGGGATGGCCCTGCGCTCCAGCAGGCCTTCATCCACCAGCAGGCGCAGGTGCGCGGGAGAGCAGTCGAGGACGTCGAGGGCGTCCTGGGCAATCCGGTTGACGAGCTCGCCGACGTCGGCGCGTGCCTCGTCGGGGACGATGCAGAGGGTGTGGCCGTCGAGCACCTGGATGAGCTGTTTGACGGAGGCATCGAAGGAGAGCGGAGCGTTGACGCTGACGCGCTCCCCGGGCTGGGCGTCCGCGTGCACGGTGGCGGCGAGGGCGACGCGAAGATTGAGCACGGAGCGGTGCTGAATCATCACGCCCTTGGGGCGGCCGGTGCTGCCGGAGGTGTAGATGATGTACGCCAGATGCTCCGGCGTGACCGACGTCACCGGCGAGTCCTGGGACTCAAGAGCGAAGTCCGCGGAGTCGGAGTCCAGGCAGAGGGTGTGCGCGGAGTGCGGAGGAAGAGAGTCGCGCAGGCGCTGCTGGGTGAGGACGACGGGAGCGCCGGTGTCCTGGAGGACGTGGGCGAGCCAGTCGCGCGGGTAGCTGGGGTCGATGGGGACGTAGGCGCCACCGGCCTTGAGAGTGCCGAGGATGCCGACGAGGGCCTCCACGGAGCGCTCCACGCAGAGCACGACGCGCACGTCGGGGCCGACGCCCAGCTTCACCATCCGGTGCGCGAGCTGATTGGCGCGCGTGTCCAGCTCACGGAAGGTGAGCTGCTCCTCGCGGCAGATGACGGCCAGCGCGTCGGGCGTGCGAAGGGCCTGGGCGCTGAAGGCGTCATGGAGGCAGAGGTCGCGAGGGAACTCGGCGCTGGGGCCATTCCAGTCCACGAGGAGCCGCTGCCGCTCTGGCGCGGTGAGCAGGGGCAGGCCCGCGAGCGTCGCGTCCGGCTGGGCGGCGATGGCCTCCAGCAGCACGCCCAGGTGTCCGGACATTCGCTGGACCGTCGAAACATCGAAGAGGTCCGTCGCGTACGTCAGCAGCCCGACGAAGCCCTGGGGTGACTCGCCGAGGGTGAGCGTGAGGTCGAACTTGGAGGACCGGGTGTCCACCGGGACGCTCTGGAAGGACAGCCCGGACACGCGGAGCGCTTCGGTGGGCGTGTTCTGCAGGGAGAACATCGCCTGGAAGAGCGCGCTGCGGCTCAGGTCTCGCGAGGGCTGGAGGACCTCCACCAGCTTCTCGAAGGGCAGGTGCTGGTGCTCATAGGCCGCGAGCGTCGTGCGGCGCACCTGCGCGAGGAACTCACGGAAGGTCGCCTGCGGCTGCACGTGGGCGCGCAGCACGAGCGTGTTGACGAAGAAGCCGATGAGGCCCTCGGTCTCCGCCTGGGTGCGGCCCGCGATGGGCGTACCCACGCTGATGTCGTCCTGCGTGGAGTAGCGCGACAGGAGCAGCTGCCAGGCCGCGAGCAGCAGCATGAAGGGCGTGGCGCCTTCATCCTGGGCCAGGGCCTTCAAGGACTGGGAGACCTCCAACGGGATGCGCACGTCCACCGTGGCGCCTCGGCGTGACTGCACCGGCGGACGCGGGCGGTCCGTGGGCAGGTCCAGCGCGGAAGGTGCCCCCCCGAGCTGCTTCTTCCAGTAGCCCAGCTGCGCGTCCAGGGCCTCACCCTGGAGCCAGCCTCGCTGCCACATCGAGAAGTCCGCGTACTGCACGGGCAGCGGCGGGAGCGAGGGCCACTGGCCCGCGACGAAGGCTTCGTAGAAGGCCGCCACTTCCCGGACGAGCACGCCCATGGACCAGCCGTCGGAGACGATGTGGTGCATCGTCACCAGCAACAGGTGCGAATCCTGTCCCAGCCGCACCAGCGTGCTGCGCAGCAACGGGCCCGTGGAGAGGTTGAAGGCACGCCGGGCTTCCGTGGCCGCCGCGCGCTGGGCCTCCTCCTCCCGCTGCGTCTCAGGCAGGGACGTCAGGTCGATGAGGGGCAGCTCCCAGCTGGAGGGCTCCTGGATGCATTGCGACGGCTCCTCCTGCGACGTGGAGAGCGTGGTGCGCAGCGATTCGTGGCGCTCCACCAGCGCTTCGAAGGCGCGGCGCAACGACTCCAGGTCCACCGGGCCCGTCAGTCGCAGGGCGGTGGGGATGTTGTACGAGATGTCTCCCGGCTGGAGCTGATCCAGTAGCCACAGGCGCTGCTGCGCGAAGGACAGCGGAATGGCGCCTTCTCGTGGCATGGGCCGCAGCGGCGGTGCGCGGAGCCCGGTGGTCTGGGCCTCCTCGAGCTTCGGCGCGAGGCGTTCGACGGTGGGCGCCTCGAAGAGGGCCCGCAGCGGCAGCTCCACACGGAAGGTGGAGCGCACGCGCGAGACGAGCTGGGTGGCCAACAGCGAGTGGCCTCCCATGGCGAAGAAGTCGTCCCGCACGCCGATGCGCTCCACGCGGAGGACCTCGGCGAAGAGGGTGGCCAGCTGCTCCTCGGTGGCGGTGCGCGGCGCGACGAAGACGGTGCTCCGAGGCGTGTTCCCCGGCTCCGGCAGGGCCTTGCGGTCCACCTTGCCGTTGGCGTTGATGGGCAGCGCGTCCAGCACCATGAAGGCAGACGGCACCATGTACTCGGGCAGCCGCTGCTTGAGGCCTGCCCGGAGCGTGTCCGGGGTCGGCGCATGGCCCGCGCGCGCGGTGACGTAGCCGATGAGGCGCTTGTCCGCGCCGGTGCCCCGCGCCACGACGACCGCTTCGTTGACGCTGGCGGCGGAGCGCAGCGCGGTCTCGATTTCGCCCAGCTCGATGCGGAAGCCACGTACCTTCACCTGGAGGTCGACACGGCCCAGGAAGTCGAGCGTGCCGTCCTCCCTCCAGCGGGCCTGGTCTCCCGTGCGGTAGAGGCGCTCGCCCGGACTGGAGGCGAAGGGGTGGGGGATGAAGCGCTCCGCGGTCAGGTCCGGGCGGTGCAGGTAGCCCCAGGCCAGACCCTGGCCGCCGACGTACACCTCGCCGGCAATGCCCACGGGCACCGGGTGCAGGTTCGCGTCGAACACGTAGACCGTGGAGTTGGAGGGCGGCCGGCCGACGGGGATGGCTCCTTCCACGTGCGAGCCATGCCCCATGGCGAAGGTGGTGGCGAGGGTGGTGCTCTCCGTGGGGCCGTAGGCGTTGTGGAAGCTGGCGCCTTCGGGGATGCGGGCCAGGTGCTCGCGCACGCGGTCCGCGGGCAGCACGTCGCCACCGGAGAGAATCTGGCGCACGCCCGCGAGCGCTTCACCCTGGTGCAGGGCCATCTGCTCGAAGAGCGCGGTCGTCAGGAACAGCGTCGTCACACCATGGTGGCGCAACAGCGCGGCCAGCTCCTCCAACGACAGCGAGTGGGGCGGAGCGAGGACGAGCTTCGAACCATTCAGCAGCGCGCCCCAGATTTCGAGCGTGGAGGCGTCGAAGGCGATGGGGGCGACATGCAGCCAGACCTCGTCCGCGCCGAAGCGCATGAAGGTGCTGCCGACCACCATTCGCGTGATGCCCCGGTGCGGAATGCAGACGCCCTTGGGACGGCCGGTGCTCCCGGAGGTGAACATCACATAGGCCATGGCCTCGCCGTCCACGCGGACGTCAGGGACGTGGGTGGGCCGCGTGGCGATGACGTCTCGCTGCGCATCCAGCCAGACGCGGGTGCCGGTGGCGGGCAGCAGTGACGCGAAGGGCTGGTGGGTGACGACGAAGTGGACGTCCGCGTCCTCCAGCAGGGACGCGATGCGCTCCACGGGCGCATTGCGGTCCACGGGGACGTAGGTGGCACCCACCTTGAGGATGGCGAGGAGCGCCGCGACCAGCTCGAAGGACCGCTCGACGGCGAGACCGACACGCGCACCCGGAACGATGCCGAGGTCGCGCAGGTGGTGGGCCAGTTGGTTCGCGCGCGCGTCCAGCTGCGCATACGTCAGCGAGGCCTCCCCCATGACGAGGGCGATGGCCTCGGGCGCGCGCTGCGCCTGCCGCGCGAAGTGGACGTGGACGGGAATGTCCGTGGGACTGGCGACGGCGGTGTCGTTCCACTCCACGAGGATGCGCTGCCGCTCCTCGCTGGAGAGGAGGGACAGCCCGGCCACGGACTGCTCGGGACTGGCGGCCACGGCCTCCAGCAGCGTGAGCAGCTGACGGGCCATCCGCTCCACGGTGCCGCGCTTGAAGAGCGCGGTGCTGTACTCCAGCGAACCCACGAAGCCCTGGGGCGAGTCCTGCATCGCCAGGTTGAGGTCGAACTTCGCGGAGCGCCCTTCGGTGATGACCTGCTGGAAGGTGAGTCCGCGAACGCGCAGGTCTCCCACCGGGGCGTTCTGGAGGGCGAACATCACCTGGAACAACGGGCTGCGGCTCGCGTCCCGCACGGGCTGGAGGACCTCCACCAGCTTCTCGAAGGGCAGGTGCTGGTGCTCGTAGGCCGCGAGCGTCGTGCCGCGCACCTGGGCGAGCAGCGTCCGGAAGGAGTCCTCCGGCGCCACGCGCGTGCGCAGGACGAGCGTGTTGACGAAGAAGCCGATGAGGCCCTCGGTCTCCGCCTGCGTGCGGCCCGCGATGGGCGAGCCCACGGTGATGTCGTCCTGCGCGGCGTAGCGCGACAGGAGCACCTGGAAGGCCGCCAGCAGCACCATGAAGGGCGTGGCGCCTTCACGCTGGGCCAGCGCCTTGAGCGCGTCGGACGTCGCCTGGGGAATCCGGACGGAGACGGCCGCGCCCTGGTGGGACTGGATGGCCGGACGCGGATGGTCGGTGGGAAGCTCCAGCGCGAACGCCGCGCCCGCGAGCTGCTGCTTCCAGTAACCCAGCTGCGCGTCCAACGCCTCTCCCTGGAGCCACTGGCGCTGCCGTTCCGCGAAGTCCGCGTACTGCACCGGCAGCGGGGCCAGCGTGGGCGTCTGGCCGGAGGTGAAGGCCTCGTAGAAGGTGATCAGCTCGCGGACGAGCACGCCCATGGACCAGCCGTCGGAGACGATGTGGTGCATCGTCACGAGCAGGAGGTGGTCCTCCTCCGCCAGCCGTACCAGCGTCGTGCGCAGGAGCGGTCCGCGCTCCAGGTGGAAGGGCTGGTTCGCCTCCTTCGCGATGCGGCGCTGGGCCTCGGCTTCGCGCTGCGCGTCGGGCAGCGAGGACAGGTCCACGAGCGGCAGTGCCCACGCGTCCGGCAGGTGGATGTGCTGCGTGGCCTGGCCTTCATGCTCATGGAAGGTGGTGCGCAGGGATTCGTGACGCGCGACCAGGGACTCGAAAGCGCGGCGCAGCGACGCCACGTCCACCGGCCCCTGCAGCCGGAGCGCGGACGGAATGTTGTACGACGCATCCCCCGGCGTGAGCTGATCCAGGAACCAGAGGCGTTGCTGGGCGAAGGAGAGCGGAATGGCTCCCTTGCGTGAGGTGGGCCGGAGCGGAAGAGCCCCTCGGGCCGCGGCGGGCCGCGCGTCCGCGAGCTTCAGCGCGAGAGCGGCGACGGTCGGCGCATCGAAGAGGGCCCGCAGGGGCAGCTCCAACCCGAGCGTGGTCCGCACGCGCGAGACGAGCTGGGTGGCCAGCAGCGAGTGGCCTCCCAACGCGAAGAAGTCATCGTGGAGGCCCACCTGCTCCACCCGGAGGACTTCGGCGAAGAGGGCCGCCAGCTGCTTCTCCGTGGCGGTGCGCGGTGCGACGTAGGCGACGGCGCGCGCGGTCTCCTCCGGCTCTGGCAGGGCCTTGCGGTCCACCTTGCCGTTGGCGTTGAGAGGCAGCGCGGTCAGCACCACGAAGGCCGCCGGCACCATGTACTCCGGCAGGCTCCGCCGGAGCTGGGCCTTGAGCGCGTCCGAGTCCAGCGAGTGGCCTTCGCTCGCGCTGACGTAGCCGATGAGGCGCTTGTCCGCGTCCGCGCCCCGGGCCACGACGACGGCCTCGTTGACGCCCGAGAAGGCGCGCAGCACGGCTTCGATTTCACCCAGCTCGATGCGGAAGCCCCGCACCTTCACCTGGAAGTCGACGCGACCCAGGAAGTCGAGCGTGCCGTCCGCCTTCCAGCGGGCCTTGTCGCCCGTGCGGTAGAGGCGCTCGCCCGGCGTGGACGCGAAGGGATGGGCGACGAAGCGTTCCGCGGTCAGGTCGGGGCGGTTCAGGTAGCCCCAGGCCAGACCCTGGCCTCCGACGTACACCTCACCCGCGACGCCCTCGGGCACCGGGCGCAGGTTCGCGTCGAGCACGTAGACGGTGGAGTTGGAGAGCGGCCGGCCGATGGACACCGAACCGCCCACCACCGAGTCGCGATGCATGGCGAAGGTGGTGGAGAAGGTCGTGTTCTCCGTGGGGCCGTAGCCGTTGATGAAAGTGGTGCCTTCCGGCAGGCGGGCCAGGTGCTCGCGAACGCGGGAGGCGGGCAGCACGTCGCCACCCGCGAGGACCTGGCGCACGCCCGCGAGCGCTTCGCCCTGGTGCAGGGCCATCTGCTCGAAGAGGGCGGCGGTGAGCCAGAGCGACGTCACGCGGTGGTGGCGCAGCTGCGTGGCCAGTTCCTCCAGCGACAGGGAGTGTGGCGGAGCGAGGACGAGCTTCGCGCCGTGCAGCAGCGCGCCCCAGATTTCGAGCGTGGACGCGTCGAAGGCAACAGGGGCGGCCTGGAGCCAGACTTCATCCGGCCCGAAGCGCATGAAGGTGTTGCCGAGCACCAGGCGCGTGATGCCCCGGTGCGGCGCGCAGACGCCCTTGGGGCGGCCCGTGGAGCCCGAGGTGAACATCACGTAGGCCAGGGCTTCACCGTCCACGCGGACGTCCGGCGCATGCGTGGGGCGCGCGGCGATCTCCGTGGCCTGGGTATCCAACCAGACGCGGGTGCCGGAAGCGGGCAGCAGTGACGCGAAGGGCTGGTGCGCGATCGTCACGCTGACGTCCGCATCCTCCAGCAGTGCGGCGATGCGCTCCACGGGCGCATTGCGGTCCACGGGGACGAAGGCCGCGCCCACTTTGAGGATGGCGAGGAGCGAGGTCACCAACTCGAAGGACCGCTCGATGGCGAGGCCGATGCGTGCACCGGGGACGATGCCCAGGGCCCGCAGGTGATGGGCCAGTTGGTTCGCGCGTGAATCCAACTGGGCATACGTCAGCGAGTCATCCCCCAGCACCAGGGCCACCGCGTCGGGCGTGCGCTGTGCCTGCTGGGCGAAGTGGACGTGGACTGGCACATCCGTCGGGCTGACGGCGGCCGTGTCATTCCACTCCACGAGGACGCGCTGACGCTCCTCGCTGGAGAGGAGGGACAGCCCGGCCACGGGCTGGTCGGGCTTCGCGGCCACGGCCTCCAGCAGCGTGCGCAGATGGTTGCCCATCCGCTCGAGGGTGCTCCGCTCGAAGAGCGCGGTGCTGTACTCCATCCAGCCGGTGAAGCCCTGCGGTGAGTCCTGCAACGTCAGGGTGAGATCGAACTTGGCGGAGTGGCCCTCGGCGACGACCTGCCGGAAGGTGAGGCCCGGCACGCGCAGCGCTTCTCCCGGGGCGTTCTGGAGGACGAACATCACCTGGAAGAGGGGGCTGCGGCTCGTGTCCCGCACGGGCTGGAGCACCTCCACCAGCTTCTCGAAGGGCACGTGCTGATGCTCGTACGCAGCGAGCGTCGTGCCGCGCACCTGGGCGAGCAACTGGCGGAAGGAACTCTCCGGCGTCACGCGAGTACGCAGGACGAGCGTGTTGACGAAGAAGCCGATGAGTCCTTCGGTTTCCGCCTGGGTCCGGCCCGCGATGGGC
The DNA here is from genome assembly GCF_003668965.1 of Corallococcus sp. AB030. Taxonomy (NCBI): domain Bacteria; kingdom Pseudomonadati; phylum Myxococcota; class Myxococcia; order Myxococcales; family Myxococcaceae; genus Corallococcus; species Corallococcus sp. AB030. The sequence continues at coordinate 7,577 of NZ_RAWQ01000073.1, read as the reverse complement.
GAACCCACGGTGATGTCGTCCTGGCCTGCGTAGCGAGACAGGAGCACCTGCCAGGCCGCGAGCAGCACCATGAAGGGCGTGGCACCTTCGCGCTGGGCCAGGGCCTTGAGCGCGTCGGACGCAGCCTGGGGAATCCTCACGGCGTGGGTCGCGCCCGCGTGGGACTGGATGGCCGGGCGGGGATGATCCGTGGGCAGCTCCAGCGTGGCCTGAGCCCCTCCGAGCTGCTGCTTCCAGTAGCCCAGCTGCGCGTCGAGCGTCTCGCCCTGGAGCCAGTCGCGCTGCCACGCCGCGAAGTCCGTGTACTGCACCGGCAGCGGGGCCAGCGCGGGCGCTTGACCGGTACTGAAGGCTTCATAGAAGGCCACCAGCTCGCGGACGAGCACGCTCATGGACCAGCCGTCGGAGACGATGTGGTGCATCGTCACGAGCAACAGGTGTTCTTCCGCCGCCAGCCGCACGAGCGCGGTGCGCAGCAGCGGACCGTTCCGCAGGTCGAACGGCTGACGTGCGTCCGCTTCGACCTTCCGCTGTGCTTCGTCTTCGCGCCGCGCCTCGGGCAGCGTGGAGAGGTCGGTGAGCGGCAACGCCCACGTGCCGGGCGTGTGGATGTGCTGGGTGGCCTGCCCCTCGCTGTCGCGGAAGGTGGTGCGCAGGGCGTCGTGACGAGCGACCAGCGCTTCAAACGCGCGGCGCAGCGACTCCACGTCCACCTGGCCCGTCAGCCGGAGCGCCGTGGGGATGTTGTAGGACGCATCGCCCGGCGTGAGTTGATCCAGGAACCAGAGCCGCTGCTGGGCGAAGGACAGGGGCTGAGGCCCGTCCACCTCGGTCCGGGTGAGCGGCGGGAGGCGGAGGCTCGGCGTCTGGGATTGGAGGCGCTCGGCGAGCGTGGCCACGGTGGGCGCTTCGAAGAGGGCCCGCAGCGGCAGCTCCGCGCGGAAGGTGGCGCGGATGCGAGAGACGAGCTGGGTGGCCAGCAGGGAGTGGCCTCCGAGCGCGAAGAAGTCGTCGTGGATGCCCACGCGCTCCACGCGCAGCACCTGCGTGAAGAGGGTGGCGAGCTGCTCCTCGGTGGGAGTGCGCGGCGCGACGTAGGTGGAGGCGAGCGAGGTGCCCTGGGGCGCGGGCAGTGCCTTGCGGTCCACCTTGCCGTTGGTGTTGAGCGGCAGCGCCTCCAGCACGAGGAGCGCCGAGGGGCGCATGTGTTCCGGCAGGAGCTGCTTGAGCCAGTCCTTGAGGGACTCGGGCGTGGGCGCGGACTCCGTGCCTTCCGGAGGCACCACGTAGGCCACGAGCCGCTTGTCGCCGGGCACATCCTCGCGCGCCAGCACCACTGCTGCGTGCACCTGGGGGTGCTTGAGGAGCGCGGCTTCGACTTCACCCAGTTCGATGCGGAAGCCGCGGATCTTCACCTGGAAGTCGGCGCGGCCCAGGTAGTCGAGCATCCCATCCGTGCGCCAGCGCACCACGTCGCCCGTGCGGTAGAGGCGGGCACCGGGCGTGGAGGAGAAGGCATCCGGGATGAAGCGGTCCGCGGTCAGCTCCGGCCGATTGAGGTAGCCGCGCGCGACGCCCTCACCGCCGATGAAGAGCTCACCGGCGACGCCCACGGGCACGGGGCGCAACGTGCGGTCGAGCACATAGACGCGGACGTTGGGCAGGGGCCTGCCGATGGTGGGAGTCGGAGACGCATCGAAGGCGCAGGCGGTGGCGTCGACGGTGCACTCGGTGGGGCCGTAGACGTTGAAGACGCGCGGGCGAGGGGCCTGGGCGAGGTGGCGCCAGGTGGCGGGGTCCACGGCTTCACCACCCACGAGGACGCGGTGGGGGATGGACTTGCGCTCCAGCAGGCCTTCATCCACCAGCAGGCGCAGGTGCGCGGGAGAGCAGTCGAGGACGTCGAGGGCGTCCTGGGCAATCCGGTTGACGAGTTCGCCGACGTCAGCGCGTGCCTCGTCGGGGACGATGCAGAGGGTGTGTCCGTCGAGCACCTGGATGAGCTGCTTGACGGAGGCGTCGAAGGACAGCGGCGCATTGACGCTGACGCGCTCCCCAGGCTGAGCATCCGCGTGCACGGTGGTGGCGAGAGCGACGCGAAGATTGAGCACGGAGCGGTGCTGAATCATCACGCCCTTGGGACGGCCGGTGCTGCCAGAGGTGTAGATGATGTACGCCAGATGCTCCGGCGTGACCGACGTCACCGGAGCGTCCTGGGACTCAAGAGCGAATTCCGCGGAGTCGGAGTCCAAACAGAGGGTGTGCGCGGAGTGCGGAGGAAGCGAATCGCGCAGACGCTGCTGGGTGAGGACGACGGGAGCGCCGGTGTCCTGGAGGACGTGGGCGAGCCAGTCACGCGGGTAGCTGGGGTCGATGGGGACGTAGGCGCCACCGGCCTTGAGAGTGCCGAGGATGCCAACGAGGGCCTCCACGGAGCGCTCCACGCAGAGCACGACGCGTTCATCGGGGCCGACGCCCAACTTCACCAGCCGGTGCGCAAGCTGATTGGCGCGCGTGTCCAACTCACGGAAGGTGAGCCGTTCCTCGCGGCAGATGACGGCCAGCGCGTCGGGCGTGCGAAGGGCCTGGGCGCTGAAGGCGTCATGGAGGCAGAGGTCGCGAGGGAACTCGGCGCTGGGGCCATTCCAGTCCACGAGGAGCCGCTGCCGCTCCGGAGCGGTGAGTAGCGGCAGGCTCGCGAGCGTCGCGTCCGGCTGCGTAGCGATGGCCTCCAGCAGCACGCCCAGGTGTCCCACCAGGCGCTGCATGGTCGAGGCATCGAAGAGGTCGCTGCTGTACTCCAGGACGCCCACGAAGCCCTGGGGCGAGTCCTGCATCGTCAGCGTCAGGTCGAACTTCGCGGAGTTCGATTCGAGCGGAAGCTGCTCGAACAACAGGCCCGGCACGCGCAGCGCTTCCATGGGCGTGTTCTGCAAGGAGAACATCGCCTGGAAGAGCGCGCTGCGGCTCAGGTCGCGAACGGGCTGGAGGGTCTCCACCAGCTTCTCGAACGGCACGTGCTGGTGCTCGTAGGCCGCGAGCGTCGTTCCACGCACCTGGGCCAGCAACTGGCGGAAGGTCGCCTGTGGCTGCACGTGGGCACGCAGCACCAGCGTGTTGACGAAGAAGCCGATGAGGCCTTCGGTCTCCGCTTGCGTGCGGCCGGCGATGGGCGTGCCCACGCTGATGTCGTCCTGCGTGGAGTAGCGCGACAGGAGCAGCTGCCATGCCGCGAGCAGCAGCATGAAGGGCGTGGCGCCTTCACGCTGGGCCAGGGTCTTGAGGGCGTCGGAGAGTTGCGCGGGGACGCGCATGTCCACCGCGGCGCCCCGATGCGACTGCACGGGCGGACGCGGACGGTCCGTGGGCAGGTCCAGCGCGGCGGGTGCTCCCGCGAGCTTCTCCTTCCAGTAGGCGAGCTGGGTCTCCAGCGTTTCGCCCTGGAGCCATGATCGCTGCCAGACGGAGAAGTCCGCGTACTGCACGGGCAGCGGCGCGAGGGTGGGCAGGTGATCCGTGTGGAACGCCGCATAGAGCGCGGTGAGCTCACGGACGAGGACGCTCATGGACCAGCCGTCGGAGACGATGTGGTGCATCGTCACCAGCAGCAGGTGCTCCGCGTCGCCCAGGCGCACCAGCGACGTGCGGAGGAGCGGGCCGGCTTCCAGGTCGAAGGGACGCCGGGCCTCCAGGTTCGCGAGGCGCCGCGCCTCTTCCTCCCGCCGGGCCTCGGGCACCGAGGACACGTCGAGCAGGGACAGCGTCCACGTCCCAGGCGAGTGGATGCGCTGCGCGGGCTCGCCCTGGTGCTGGAAGAAGGTGGTGCGCAGCGTTTCATGCCGTGCGACCAGCGTCTCGAAGGCACGGCGCAGGGACTCCACGTCCACCTGGCCCTTCAGGCGAAGGGCCGCGGGGATGTTGTACGCGGCGCTGCCCGGCTGGAGCTGATCCAGCAGCCACAGCCGCTGCTGCGCGAAGGACAGGGGCGGCGGGCCCTCGTGGGTGGCGACAGGGAGTGGCGGGAGCCGGGAGCCAGCGGCGGAGGTGCGCAGGCGCTCGGCGAAGGCGGCGACGGTGGGGGCCTCGAAGAGGGCTCGAAGCGGCAGCTCCGCACCGAAGGCCGCGCGGACGCGGGAGACGAGCTGGGTGGCCAGCAGGGAGTGGCCACCGAGTGCGAAGAAGTCATCGTGGACGCCCACGCGCTCCACGCGCAGGACCTGGGCGAAGACGTCCGCGAGCTTCTCTTCGGTGGCGTCGCGAGGAGCGACGAAGTCCGCGAGCGGTGAAGCGTCAGGGACGGGCAGTGCTTTCCTGTCCACCTTGCCATTGGGGCTGAGGGGAAGGGCCTCCATGACGACGAAGGCGGCGGGTACCATGTACTCGGGCAGCCGCTCCTTGAGGAACGTGCGCACCGCCGAGGTGTCCAGTTGCTGGCCCGAAGTGGGCGCGACGTAGGCGACGAGGCGCTTGTCACCGGGGACGTCCTCACGAGCGAGGACGGCGGCTTCGTGCACGGAAGGATGGGCGAGGAGAGAGGCCTCGATTTCGCCCAGTTCGATGCGGAAGCCACGCACCTTCACCTGGAAGTCGAGCCGCTGGAGGTAGTCCAGCTGGCCGTCGGCGCGCCAGCGCACGACGTCACCCGTGCGGTAGAGGCGGGCACCCGGCGTGGAGGAGAAGGGGTGCGGGATGAAACGCTCAGCACTGAGGGCCGGCTGACCCAGGTAGCCCCAGGCGAGGCCTTCACTGGCGAGGAAGAGCTCACCGGGGACACCCACGGGCACCGGCTGAAGGTGGGCGTCGAGGACGTAGGTGCGGGTGTTGGCGATGGGCCGTCCGATGGGAGGCCGCGTGCCGTCGTCGCGCGAGGAGGCAGCGACGGGGGTGAAGGTGGCGACGACGGTGCTCTCGGTGGGCCCGTAGTGGTTGAAGAGGGCGGCGGGGAATGAAGGAGGCGGCCCGTGGTGGAGGGCGTCTCCGCCCGTCAGCAGGGCACGCAGGGCGATGGGGCGAGGCCACTCCTCACGCAGCACGGCCTCGGCCAGGGGCGTCGGCATGAAGCAGGTGGTGATGGCTTCGCGTGCCAGCCATTGCAGCAGTTGGGATGGCTCCGCACGCACGGCGTCGGGCGGGACGACGAGGCTGGCGCCAGAGGCGAGGGAAGGCCACACCTCCCAGGTGGAGGCGTCGAAGGCGACGCCCGCGGTGAGGGCCGTGGAGTCCTTGGGCGTCAGCGCGTAGGTGCGCTGGTGCCAGGAGACGAGGTTCATCAACGCGCGGTGGTGGACAGCGACGCCCTTGGGCCGTCCGGTGCTGCCGGAGGTGTAGATGACGTAGGCCAAATCCTCCGGGCCCACGGGCATCACCAGCAGCGGCTGCTGGTGCGCCGCAGTCTCCACTTCGAGCGCGAGGACACGAGCGGAGAGGGGCGGCAGCGAGTCGCGCAGGTGCTGCTGGGTGAGGAGGACAGAAGCACCGCAGTCCTCCAGCATGAAAGCCAGACGCTCCGGCGGGACACCGGGAGAGATGGGGACGTAGGCGGCGCCCACCTTGAGTGCGGCGAGGAGGCCCGCCACCAACTCCGGAGAGCGCTCGGCGAGGACGGCGACGCGGCTGCCACGGGAGACACCGGCCGCGTGGAGTTGGACGGCAAGGCCATGGGCCCAGGCGTCGAGGCCCGCGTAGCTGATGCTTCTCTCCCCCATGCGCACGGCGACCGCGTCCGGCTCGCGTTGGGCGTGCTCCGCGACGACGTGGTGGATGCAGGTGTCGCGCGGGAAGGCGACGTCCGTCTCGTTCCATTCAACGAGGAGATGCTGCCGCTCCGCCGCCGTCATCACCTCCAGCGTGGACACGCGAGCGTCGGGCTGGGCGGCGAGGGAGGAGAGAAGGACGCCGAAGTGGCCCATGAGGCGCTGGGCGGTGGAGGCGTCGAAGAGGTCGGAGCTGTACTCGAGGAAGCCGGTGAGGCCCTGAGGCACCTCGAAGAGGGTGAGGGCCAAATCGAAGCGAGAGGAGTTGCCCTCCAGGGGAATGGGCTGGAAGGCCATGCCCGGCACGCGCAGGGCTTCTGCGGGTGCGTTCTGCAGGACGAGCATGACTTGGAAGAGCGGGCTGCGGCTCAAGTCACGCGAGGGCTGGAGGACCTCCACCAGCTTCTCGAAGGGAACGTGCTGGTGCTCGTAGGCCCCGAGCGTGGTGGCCTTCACCTGGGCCAGCAGCTGGCGGAAGGTCGATTGAGGCTGGACCTGCGTGCGAAGGACGAGGGTGTTGACGAAGAAGCCGATGAGGCTTTCGGCCTCTGCGTGAGTACGGCCAGCGATGGGGGAGCCGACGCTGATGTCGTCCTGGCCGGAGTAGCGCGACAGTAGCAGCTGGAAGGCGGAGAGCAGCAGCATGAAGGGAGTAGCGCCCTCCCGCTGAGCCAGGCTGCGAAGGGAGTCCGTCAGCTGCGACGGGAAGTGCACGGGCACCGTGGCACCGCGCCGTGACTGCACTGCTGGACGAGGACGGTCCGTAGGCAGCTCCAGTGCGGCGGGGGCGCCGGCCAACTGGCGCTTCCAGTAGCTGAGCTGTGACTCCAGCGGCTCCCCCTGGAGCCACTGGCGCTGCCAGAGGGCGAAGTCCGCGTACCGCACGGGCAGCGGTGGCAGGGAGGGAGCCCGGCCGCCACTGAAGGACTCATAGAGGCTTGCCAGCTCGCGGACGAGGACGCCCATGGACCAGCCGTCGGAGACGATGTGGTGCATCGTCGCGAGGAGGACGTGGGAATCCTCTGAAAGCTTGAGGAGGGCTGTGCGCAGCAAAGGCCCGTGGACGAGGTGGAAGGGCTGCCGGGCCTCACGGGTGGCAAGCCGCAGCGTCTCCGCCTCGCGTGCGGACTCCTCCAGGGAAGAGAGGTCTTCCACCGGGAGCGCCCATGCGGCCGGGGCATGGATGCGCTGGAAGGGCTGGCCCTCCTCTTCGAAGAAGGTGGTGCGCAGCGCTTCGTGCCGCGCCACCAGCGCTTCGAAGGCACGGCGAAGGGCTTCCACGTCCAGCCGGCCCAGGAGGCGCAGCGCGACGGGCAGGTTGTAGGAGGCGTCGTCCGGGGTCAGCTGATCGAGGAACCAGAGGCGCTGCTGCGCGAAGGAGAGAGGCAGGTGGCCTTCGGTGCGCGTGCGCGTCAGGGAGGGCAGACGCGTGCCGGTCGTGGCGCGCTGGAGGCGTTCAGCCAGGGCAGCGATGGTGGGGGCCTCGAAGAGGGCACGAAGCGGCAACTCCACGTCGAGTGCCGCACGCACGCGGGCCACCAACTGCGTGGCGAGCAGCGAGTGGCCACCCAGTTCGAAGAAGTTGTCCGCGCGACCCACGGTGGGCACGCGAAGCACTTCGCTCCACAGGGCCGCGAGCTTCTCCTCCAGCGGGGTCGCCGGAGCCTCGTAGGCGTGCGAAGCCCGAAGCGCGCTTACGTCCGGAGCAGGGAGTGCCTTGCGGTCCACCTTGCCGTTGGACGTCAGGGGCAGCGCTTCCAGGGGGACGAAGGCCGCGGGCACCATGTACTCGGGCAGGTGCTGCTTGAGGTATGCGCGGAGGGC
>NZ_RAWQ01000072.1:0-41340 GCF_003668965.1 Corallococcus sp. AB030 | reverse complement strand
GGCCTCGAAGGCTTCCGCGATGCGCGCCCACTCCGGCTTCTCCACCTGCTTCGCCATGCCCGGAAGCGTCCGCCGCGAACCGCTCCCCCGGCAATCCCTCACGGCACATCGTTGGCCGGACGGTTACGCCCAGCAGCGCCACCCCCGCGACGGCCACCGCCGCGAGCGGTGCCACCTTCCGGCGATCCGCGAGCAACACCGCGAGCCCCGGCGGCCGTGGCGCCGTCGGAGACGTGGGCTCCTCCCGCTTCGGCTCCACCGGCTCGGACGGCCCCAGCGCGCCCGGCGGCGGCTCGAGCGACAGCGCCTTCAACCTTTGCCGCACCTCCTCCGCGGAGGCAGGCCGCTTCGCTGGATCCTTCTCCAGCAACTGGAGCAGCAGCGCATCGAGCTCCGGCGGCAGGCCCTTCACCTTCGACGAGGGCGGCGGCGGTGCCTGTTCGACGTGCGCGAACATCACCTGCACGTTGTCACCCTGGAAGGGCCGCTCGCCGGTGAACATCTGGAATGCCATCACGCCCAGCGCATACAGGTCCGTGGCCGGGCCGACCGCGCCTCCGCGGACCTGCTCCGGGGCCATGAAGTCCGGTGTCCCCAACACGGACCCGTCCGCGTTCGTCAGTCCCTCGTGCGACTGCAGCACCTTGGCGATGCCGAAGTCGACCAGCTTGAGCATGGGCGCCGCGTCCGGCCGCTCCGCCATGAACACGTTCGCTGGCTTCAGGTCCCGGTGCACAACCCCCGCCCGGTGCGCTGCCCCCAGCGGCGAGAGGATCTGATCCAACATCCAGACCGCTGTCCCCACGTCCAGCCGGCCTCGTGCGCGCAGCACGGCCGCGAGCGACTGGCCCTGGAGCAGCTCCATCACCACGTACGGCCGCCCGTCCGGCAACGACCCGAAGTTGAAGATGTCCAGGATGCCCGGGTGACGGATGGCGTTGACCGACCGCGCCTCCACCAGCAACCGCTGCGCCTGCTCTGGCGACATCAACTCCGCGCGCAACACCTTGATGGCGGCCTGCTTGCCAATGATGGGGTGCTCCGCTCGGTACACCACCCCCATCCCACCGCGCCAATGCGCTCCTGGATGATGAACTCACCCAGCTGCGCCCCCAGCAGCGGATCCGCCTTCGGCGCAGTGGATGCCATCGCCACCGGCACCTCCCGTTCCGTCAGCGCCCGGTGTGCCCCCGTCTCCGGAATTCTTCGCGTCTTCATTGAAAAGCTCGTTTTGCGGTGACAGTACCGTGAGCCCGGGGACGCCGTCGCGTGCCCTGGGGGCTTGCCGGTTATTTGCTCGTCCGCCAGTCGACGCGGAGTCCCCGGTACTTCCAGTGAGCCGGTCCTTTTCCTCCATGACGCCGCCCGCTACGGCCCGTCATGGGGATGTTGAGGGCTCGGGACTTCCGTGGATCCCCTGGACGTAATGCTCATCAGCGGGGGAAGCGTGTCGTCAACCGCTCCTGCCACGCATCCAAGGCCTGATGCACGGTCATGCGCTCGGTGGCGGTCGTGGCGTTCGCCGCGGACTTGTAGATGTCCACCAACTGCTTCGTGAGCTCCGGCGCGACGTCCTGGTTCTGGGTGCGCTTGCGCAGCTCCGCGACCAGCTTGTCCATGCGCTGGGCCAGCTTCTGCTCGGAGGCATTGCCCTGGGGCAGGGTGGGGAGTTTGGGAATCACGAGCGCCGGAACCTTGGGCGGCTCCGGGGGCGCGACAACGACGACGGGCGCCGGGGGCGCGTCGTGCAGTGCGATGCGCTGGGTCAGGTCCTTCTCGATGTCATCCAGCGCGACATGGATGCGCGCACGCTCAGAGTCCGTCGCGTCCGTGGCGGCCCGGTACTGCTGGAGCAGCTTGCCGCGCAGCGCTCCCTCCGCATCCACGTCCTTCGCCCGCGCCAGCAGGAGCTTGAACAGACCTGCGAGCCGCTGCTCCATCTTCTTCTCGGAGGCAGTTCCCGCTGGCAATGGCGGCAACTTCGTGGACTTCGCCAGGGTCGCTGTCGCGGTCTCTTCCTCTACAGGCGCTTCTTCCGCGATGACCTCGGGCGGCTCTTCGGCAGGGGCCTGCGTCGCAGTGACTGGCGGCGGCTCCACCGGAGGCGTGGGCTTCGCTTCCACCGTCACCGGCTCGGAAGGTCGCGGCGGCGCAATCACCTGCGTCTGCGTCCCCCACCAGTACCCCAACCCCAGCAGCGCCACACCAGCAACCGCTGCCACCGCGATGGACACCTCGTTCCGGCGCCCCGGCGGCACGAGGGTCGTGGGCACCTGCGGTACGGTCCGCGCCTCCACGCTCGGCGGCGGTGGCGCTTCCGGCTCCACTCTCACGGACGGCACGGGCGGTCGTGCCAGCCCCCGGAGCTTCATCCGCACGGCCGTCGCGGTCGCGGGCCGCTTCGCGGGCTCCTTCTCCATCAACTGCGACACCAGTTCATCGAGCTCCGGCGGAATCCCCTCCACCCGCGACGACACCCGGGGAGGGATCTGCTCCACGTGCGCGAACATCACCTGCACGTTGTCACCCTGGAACGGCCGGGTGCCCGTGAGCATGTGGAACGCCATGACGCCCAGCGCGTACAGGTCCGCGGCCGGGCCCACCTCTCCGCCGCGAATCTGCTCCGGGGCCATGAAGTCCGGCGTCCCCACCGTGGAGCGGTCCGCCCGCGCCAGCGCGTCATGCTCCTGCATCACCTTGGCGATGCCGAAGTCGACCAGCTTGATCAGCGGCGCCGCGTCCGGCTGCTCCATCAGGAACACGTTCGCGGGCTTCAGGTCCCGGTGCACCACTCCCGCCCGGTGCGCGGCCCCCAGCGCGGCGAGGACATGCTCCAACACCCAGGCCGTGGTCCCCACGTCCATCCGGTCCTGCTCGCGCATCCGGTCCGCGAGCGACTGGCCCTGGAGCAACTCCATCACCACGTACGGCCGGCAGTCCGGCAGCGTCCCGAAGTTGAAGATGTCCAGCACGCCCGGATGCCGGATGGCGTTCACCGCCCGCGCCTCCACCAGCAGCCGCTGCTCCTGCTCCGGGGACACCAGCTCCGCGCGCATCACCTTGATGGCCGCGTGCTTGCCAATCAGCGGGTGCTCCGCCCGGTAGACGACCCCCATCCCTCCCGCGCCCACGCGCTCCCGGATGACGAACTCGCCAATCGTCGACCCCACCAGCGGATCCACCGAGGGCGCGGTCGCCGTCGGCGCCGCCGGGACCTCCTCGTCCGTCACCACCTCCGGTGACCCCGCTTCTGGCACTCGTCCGCGTTCATGGGAAAGGTCGTTCCGCGCCGATGGTACCGGGCCATGGCCATGACGTCGCGCGTCCAAGCGAGCCATCTGCCCGCTCGCCCGCCAACCTATCCGTGCTGATCATGGAATCCAGTTCTCCAGAGCGAAAAATGCTGATCCGTGGAGGGGGGCCGGCCTCAAGGAAACGGGGGTGACCCGTTGTAGAGTCAGGTCCGTCCTTCATCTGGACGTTCCCGGGTCGCGCTTCCGGATCCCTGCTCCCCAGGGACCGCACCCGAGGGGGAACATGGCACCGGCATACGACGCCCTGGTCATCGGCACCGGGTTTGGCGGCGCGGTGGCGGCCTGTCGGCTCGCGCAGGCGGGTTTGACCGTGCGCGTGCTCGAACGTGGCCTGCGCTACCCGAAGGGCAGCTTCCCTCGCGACTTCGAGGACCCTCGCAACGGCTGGCTGTGGCAGCACCGGCAGGGGCTCTTCGACATCAAGCTCCTCAAGGGGATGAGCGTGGTTCAGGCCGCGGGGTACGGCGGCGGCTCGCTCATCTACGCCAACGTGCACCTGCGCCCGCCGCCGGACGTGTTCGCGTCCGGGTGGCCGGAGGGCTACAGCCGGGAGTCGTTGGATCCGTACTACGACCTGGTCGCGCACATGCTGGACGTGCAGCCCATCACCGCCGCCGCGCGCGGGCTGCCGCCCAAGACGAAGCGGATGCAGGAGGTGGCGAAGAAGCTGGGCCGCGAGGCGCAGTTCTTCTACCCGAACCTCGCCGTGCGCTTCGCCCCCGCGGGCGAGCCCCTGCCCAACAAGTTCGGCGTGCTCCAGGAGGGCTGCAACTACTGCGGCGAGTGCGACATCGGCTGCAACCGCCGCGCGAAGAACACCCTGGACCTGAACTACCTGGCCGTCGCCGAACAGCGGGGCGCGGAGGTCACCACCCAGGCGGAGGTCACCCGCATCGAGCCCCTGTCGCCGGGCTACCGCGTCACCTTCACCGACCACGCCAGCGCCGGCATGCAGCGCACCGTGGACGCCCGCCGCGTCTTCCTGTGCGCGGGCGCGGTGAACTCCACGGAGCTGCTGCTGCGCAACCGCGACGTGCACGGCACGCTGCCGGACCTGAGCGCGCGGCTGGGGACGCGCTATTCCGCCAACGGGGACTTCCTCGCCTTCGCCTTCGACACGAAGGAGCCGTGGGATCCCGCGGTGGGCCCCACCATCACCACCGGCATGGTGGTGGATGAAGGACAGGGCAAGGACAAGACCTGGTTCCTCTTCCAGGAGGGCGGGCATCCGGCGCAGGCCGCGGGGCTGATGGTGGCCATGGACCCGGACCGCGCCATGACGCTCCCTGCGGACCTGCTCCAGCGCGAGCTGGTGAAGGTGCTGCGCACGCGCTCCAAGGAGATGGCCGCCATCGAGAACGAGCGCGGCCGCTTCCAGGCCGTGTTCCTGGCCATGGGCCGGGACAAGTCCAACGGCCGGCTGACGCTGTCGCCCATCACGCGCGAGCTCCAGGTGCAGTGGGACGTGCCCGCGAACCTGCCGCTGTACCGCACGCAGGAGCAGCTCTGCGAGGACGTGGCCCGAGCGCTGGGCACGCGCGCCGCCTACAACCCGCTGTGGGAGCGGCTGCACCTGCCGGTGTCCGTGCACAACCTGGGCGGCTGCGCGATGGCCGAGGAGCCCGCGTACGGCGTCCTCAAGCCTGACGGCCAGGTGCACGGCTATCCCGGCCTGTACGTCATGGACGGCGCGGCGCTGCCGGTGGGCGTGGGCGTCAACCCGTCCTCCACCATCGCCGCGGTGGCGGAGCTCAACGTGGAGCGGGCCATCCGCGAGGCGAAGGACGCGCCGGGCTGGGTGGCGCCGGAGCGCGCGCCCATGAAGGCCACGCCCGCGTACCCGCCTCGCGTCAGCTTGCGGATGATGCCGGAGGTGGAGACGGTGGCCTCGCCGGTGGTGCCCGGAACGGATCCGCTGGGCGACGTGGTGATTCCGCCCGGAGGCACGGTGGTGTCCCCCACGCCGGTGGTGGGCCTGCGCTTCACGGAGCGGATGAAGGGCTTCCTCCAGCCGAACCACCCGTCGCCAGAGGACTTCGCCGGAGCTGCGCGGGCGGGCCAGCGCGGCGGGCAGACGGCGGAGTTCGTCGTCACCATCACGCTGCCCAACCTGGACCGCTTCCTCGCGCAGGAGTCACACGGCGGCATCGTGCAGGGCACGCTGCACGTGCGCGGCTTCACGCCGCCCGGGGGCGCGCCGGTGGAGAACGGCGTCTTCAACCTCTTCGTGGGCACGGAGCGCTTCTACGAGCGGCGCATGCTGTACCTGCTGCCCTTCACTGGCGTGGATGGCCAGCCGTACCTCCTGGATGGCTACAAGGAGGTCAACGACGACGCGGGCTTCGACGTGTGGAGCGACACGTCCACGCTCTACACCGTGCTGCGCAAGGGGCACGAGCGCACCGGCCCCATCGTCGCCACCGGCATCATCCGGCTGCACCTGCCGGACTTCCTCCAGCAGCTCACCACGTTCTCCGTGCTGGGAACGTCCTCGCCGCTGAAGCAGGCGGACGCGATGCGGCGCTTCGGCGGCATGTTCATGGGCACGCTCTGGGACGTCTTCGCCCGCGCGAAGTTCGACTAGGGGAAACACACCATGGGCATGGCGAAGAAGTACGACGTGGTGGTGGTGGGCTCCGGCTTCGGCGGTTCCATCACCGCGCTCCGGCTGGCGCAGGCGGGCAGGTCCGTGGCGGTGCTGGAGCGGGGCCGCCGGTACAACCCGGGCCAGTTCCCCCGGGACGTCACGCGCGCGGACGAGCTGCTCTGGCGCAATCCCATCCGCCAGGAGGCACGCGGGCTCTATGACGTGCGCTTCCTGTCCGGCATCGGCACGGTGACGGCGAGCGGCGTGGGCGGCGGGTCGCTCGTCTACGCGAACATCCACGTGCGGCCGGACCCCATCGTCTTCGACCATCCGCGCTGGCCCCGGGGCTTCAGCCGCGAGGCGTTGGACACGTACTACGACAAGGTGGCGCACGAGCTGGACGTGAAGCCGTTCCCTGCGTCCGACCCGTTGCGCAAGCGCGACCTGTTCCAGCAGGCCGCGCGGCGCATGGGCCGCCAGACGTTCGACCCGGACCAGGCGGTGTCCTGGACGGAGCCCTCCGCCCCGGGCCGCAAGGCGTGCCAGCGCTGCGCGGAGTGCGAGTTCGGCTGCCAGTCCGGCGCGAAGAACACCCTGGACCTCACCTATCTGGCGCGAGCGGAGAAGCTGGGCGCCACGGTGTGGCCGGGCCTGTCCGTGTCCCACGTGCAGCGCGTGGCGGGCGGCTACCGGGTGCACTTCAAGGACCTGGCCACCGGTGAGAAGACGTCCGTGGAGGGCAGCCGCGTGGTGCTGTCCGCCGGAGCGCTGGGCACGGTGGAGATATTGCTGCGCAGCCGCGACCGGGCCCGCACGCTGCCGCTGGTGAGCGATTGGCTGGGCCGCGGCTACTCCGGCAACGGCGACTTCCTGGGCTCGCTGCACGGCAGCCGCGAGGAGATCCTCCCGTGGGAGGGGCCGGACGTGGCCACGGTGATGCGCTTCTTCGACGCCGCGCCGCGCTTCACCATGGTGACGGCCACGTTCAACCGGCCGGCGACGGCGGTGCTCGCGGGGCTGGGGCAGCCGCAGCTGGGCCTGCTGGGCGGTATGGGGGCCCCGCTGTGGCCGAAGCTGTGGCCGCTGTTGCACGGCGCGTTCGCCAAGGGGTTGTTCAGCAAGCCGCTGGGCACCGGCGTGGATCCGGCGCGCACGAGCAACCTGTTCGCCATTGGCCAGGACAATGCCAACGGACACATGGTGCTCAAGGGCGACCGGCTGGACATCGAGTGGGACTACGCGAACGAGAACGTGGCGCTGGTGAATCGCATGACTTCAGCGATGCATGAGCTGGCCTCGCAGTATGGCGGGACGTTCGCGCCGCTCGTCACGTGGGAGCTGTTCCGCCGGCCGTTCACGGTGCACTCGCTGGGCGGGGCGCACCTGGCGGAGTCGCCGGGCCGAGGCGTCGTGTCGACGGAGGGCGAAGTGTTCAACTACCCCGGACTGTACGTGGCGGATGGCTCCGTCATCCCCACGTCCATCGGTTTCCATCCGGTGATGACCATCAGCGCGGTGGCCGAGCGCATCGCGGAGGCGGTGGCCCATGGCTTTTGATTACCGAAGCAGCGCGGCGGTGTCGCGGACGCGGTCCCAGGATGTCTCGCTCCAGGGCCTGCCCATGGCGGACCGGTACGACTTCCTCGCGGGCGACGGCGTGCCCCTCAAGCTCACCCGCTACGTGGGCGGCACGAAGGGGCCGGTGCTGCTGGTGCACGGCGCGGGCGTGTGGAGCGGCATGTTCATGCTGCCCACGCTGAAGGAGAACTTCGTCCAGTACCTGGTGCGCCACGGCTACGACACGTGGCTCCTGGACTGGCGCGCCAGCGTACAGCTGCCCCTGCGCCAGTTCACGCTGGACGACGCGGCGGACCACGACATGCCGGCGGCGGTGCGGCGCATCCGCGAAATCACCGGCGCGGAGTCGGTGCAGGCGGTGGTGCACTGCGCGGGGTCCGCGGCGTTCTTCATGTCCATGGCCGCGGGCCACCTGCAGGACGTGCGCACCGTGGTGGCGTCGCAGGTGGCGCTGCACCACCACACGCCGGCCTCCACGCGCTTCAAGGCGCTCCTGCGGGTGCCGGAGCTGCTGGACGCGGGGCTGGATTCGCTGACGCCGGATGACGCGTCCCGCACGCCGTTGTTCCAGGCGGCCTTCACGAAGGTGTCGAGCTTCCTGCGGATGGAGTGTGACAGCCCGGTGTGCCACCGGCTGTCGTTCATGTACGGCCGGCTGTACCGGCACGCGCGCCTCAACCAGGAGACGCACGCGCGGCTGGAGGAGCAGTTCGGTAGGTGCAACCTGCTGACGTTCCGCCACCTGGGGCAGATGTCGCGCGGCGGTCACGCGGTGAAGTTCGACTACGGCCGCGCGGAGAACCTGCGGCGCTACGGGCAGGCACGGCCGCCGGACTACCTGGACCCGGAGCCCTTCCAGCGGCCCATCACGTTCGTCTCCAGCGAGCAGAACCGCACGTACCTGCCGTCGTCCACGGAGCGCACCTTCCAGTGGCTGCGCGAGGCGAACGGCGCGCGCTGGTACCAGCGTCGCATGTTGCCGGGCTACGGCCACCTGGACACCTTCATGGGCAGCACCGCCGCGGAGGACACGTATCCGGTGCTGCGCGAGGCGCTGGAGTTCCAGCCCCGCTGACGGCCCTCGGCCGTCCAGGGAAGCAGGAGGAGGGGCGAGCGGTCGCGGACGATGGCAGCCCCTTCGCGGGTGCTTACCGTTGGGCCGACGTTGGAAGTCTCTTCCCTCGCTCGGCTTACGTGGAGGCCCGGATGAAAGCGGTCGTGCTTAAAGGCTATGGGGACGTGGACGTGCTCGCGGTGCAGGAGATGCCCGAGCCGAAGGTGGGGCCGGGCGAGGTGAAGGTCCGCGTCACCGCCGCGAGCATCAACCCGGTGGACTGGAAGATCCGCCGCGGGGACATGAAGGGGCGGATGGATCTGAAGTTCCCCACCATCCTCGGGCGCGACGTGTCCGGTGAGGTCGTGGAGGTGGGCACGGGCGTGGAGGACTTCGAGCCCGGCGACCGCGTGATGGGCCTGGTGAACGCCGGCTACGCGGAGACGGTGGTCGCGCCCACGGAGGCCTGGGCGAAGGTGCCCGACAACCTGGACCTGCGGGCCGCCGCCGCGCTGCCGCTGGTGACGCTGACGGGCACGCAGCTCATCGAGGAGCACGTGCGGCCCTCGCAGGGGGAGACGGTGCTCGTCACTGGCGCGCTGGGCGCGGTGGGGCGCTCGGCCGTCTTCGCTGCGCGGGCGCGGGGCGCGAAGATCTGGGCGGGTGTGCGGAAGACGCAGGTGGAGGAGGCCCGGAAGCTGGGCGTGGACGGCGTCGTCGCGCTGGATGATCCGAAGGACGTCGCGAAGCTGCCCACGCTGGACGCGGTGGCGGACACGGTGGGCGGTGAGGCCGTGGCGGCGGTGCTCGACAAGGTGAAGCACGGCGGGACCGTGGGCAGCGTGCTGGGTGAGCCGAAGGGCGCGAAGGAGAAGGGCCTCGTCGTGCGCAGCTTCATGGCTCATCCGGATGCGCGTCGGCTCGAGCAGATCGCGGTGAGCGCGGCAAAGGGGGACCTGGTGATTCCCATCAGCCGGACCTTCAAGCTGGACGACGCGCGCGAGGCCCAGAAGGTCGCGGAGCAGGGCGGCGTGGGCAAGGTGCTGCTCGTCAACTGACGCGGAAGTTCAGAACGGGGCGGCGCGGGTGAAGGACACGCGCTGCCCCGTCGCCGGATGCACGAAGGACAGCGTTTCGGCGTGCAGGTGCAGACGCAGGCCCGCGTGTCCGTACAACGGGTCTCCCATGATGGGCGCGCCCAGGCCCTGAGGGTGCGCCGCGTGGACGCGGAGCTGGTGCGTGCGGCCCGTGCGTGGATGGAAGGCCACGCGCGTGTGGCTCACCGCGCGGTGGAGGACCTCCCAGTCGGTGACCGCGGGCTTGCCGTGGATGGGGTCGACGATCTGCCGGGGACGGTCGTCCAGGTCCACTCGGAGGGGCAGGGTGATGGTGCCCGAGCCGCCGTGCACGGGACCGTCGATGAGCGCCACGTAACGTTTGGCCACGTCGCGGTGGAGGAACTGGCGTTGAAGGGATGCGTGCGTGCGGCTGTCCAGCGCGGCGACGAGCAACCCGGATGTGTCCAGGTCCAGCCGATGCGCGAGCAGTGGTCCCGTGGCGTCGGGGTATCGCGCGCGCAGGCGGGTGAGCACCGAGTCCAGGAGGGATGCATCCCGGCCTGGCACGGACAGCAGGCCACAGGGCTTGTCGATGACGACGAGCCACGCGTCCTCGAAGACGATGGAGAGGTCCGGCGTGGGCGCGGGCGGTGGGACGAAGACGCGCGGGGCGGAGACCTCCAGGCCCTCCAGCATGAACGGGAGCAGGGGGCCGCACTTGTCGCGGCACGCCGGATAGAAGGCACCCTGGATGCGGCCTCCGGACGCGGGAGGCGTGCCCCACCAGAACTCCGCGAGCGCCACGGGCTGGAGTCCGTGCGCGAAGGCGTAAGCGAGCAGCTTCGCACCCGCGCAGTCGCCAGCGCCGGATGGGGGCTCCGCGCCACCGTAGAGCGAGCGCAGGGGGCGGGTCTCGCCTCGGGCGTTGGTGATGGCGTAGGTGTCGTGGAACTGCTTCATGAAGCCGCGTGAGACGATGCGCCGCAGTCGGTCCAGCGCGCGCACACGTCGTTCCGCCTTTGCTCGGGCGGGGGCGAGTTGGCGACGGGCTTCTTCCTGCGCTGCGTCCCATCGACGCTTCTCCGCCTTGTCGCCTCGGCTTTCCTGGTCGAGCGTGTGCAGCGCCTGGGCTCGCTCGGTCTCCGTGAGCGCGGACATGGCCACGATGGCGGCGCGACGTTCATGGCGCTGGCGGCGGTGGGTGTCGTGGCGCAAGCGCATGGCTTCGCGCTCCGTGGCCTCGCGTGTCTGTCGGGCGTCATCTTCCTCTCGCACGCGACGCAATTCCTCGGAGGTCCTCCAGGTTTCGGCGCGGGTCAGCAGGGACTTCACCGTGGCGTCGGCCACCGGCTCCACGCGGGCGCGTGCCTCACGGTCGAAGACGGGAGGCACGAAGCCCGGTACGTCCCAGCGTCCCGCGAGCATCGCGGAGAAGGCTCGCAGCACGCCGAGCGTCCCGTCCGGCTGCCGAACCACGAGCACGCCGAACATCTTTCCGCCGTCCGGCCCCTGGAGGACGGCGCTGGTAATGCCGGGAGCGATGAATCCCTCGCGAAGCGTGGCCTGCAGCGACTCCGCGGCCCGGCGCGCGAGGGCGTGCGGGCCCACGGCGTCGAAGGGGCTCGGGAACGCACCTGGCAATTCATCCGCCAGGGGCGCCGGTTCGAGGTGGGTGACAAGCGGGTCCACGGCTTCGGGGTAGCACGAAACCTGGGGACTGGGGACGCAGGCCTACGAAGTGGCTGGCCGGCTGGCGCGGAAGAGGGCGACAGCGCGGTCCATGCACCTCTGGACGTCATCCAATTCCATGTAGCCCGCGTCATAGGGGCCGCCGGGCCAAATCTCTTCGTGACGCCAGCCCTCACCGCGCGCCATCGCAGCCTCGTCGACGTCGAGCGGGTCGCAGCCCGGCTGCGCGATGTCCAGCTCCCACGAATCCCAGCGCGCACGGAAGTAGAACGGAAGGCCGTCCACCTCGCCGTCGCCCTGCATCGGACAGGAACCGCCGAAGTCACCGCTCCATCCGTTTCCTTCGAGCTTCACGGTACGATCTCCTGAATGCGCCGCAGTTCATCACGGATGACCGATGTGAAAATGACAAGAGTCGGGCCGGGCGAGCGTTTCAAGGAGGCGAAGTGATGGACATCCCTGCGCGATTACGTGAGTGGATTTACGCGGGAAAGCAGGTGGGGAAGCGTAGAGACCTGGTGCGAGAGGGAGAAGCGATCTACCAGACCATGGGGGTTCAGCGATCAGGGGATGTTTTTGTTGCCTATTATTTTGAGATCCCTGAGGCGCTGATGGCTGTTGAGGAGAATGCTCTTGAGTTGAGGGAGAGATTCGAGACGCTGGAATCAGCCCTGGCCTTTCTGGAGAAAGCCTCGGGTTCAGACGTACTCGACATGACGCCTCAGAAGCGGGGCAAGATTTTTCATGTCCGATAAGGAGCTTCATGAGCACTGAGGATGAAGGTCCGAGGCCTGAAATGGCGCGCCTGGTGGAATGTGCCAGGAAACTGGCGATCCTCCTGGCATTCGAGCAGGTGTCGGATTCGGACCTTGAGCATGCGTTGAATGAAGTCCTGTATGGGCCAAGAGAGTTTTGGCTGGCGGCGACGGATGGATTGGTGACCCGGCGTGAAACCGCGCAGGTGATCGTTGCCCGGATGGAGACCTGGCTGGTCAATCACGTGGGGGACGGCACGATGCCGAAACAACCGCCGGACTGGGACCCCATCGTCCTCGATGTCGAGAGTTTGCTGATAGGACTGGTCGACCCCTGATTCGTGTCTGGGCTCTCGGGGAGTGCGGACGCGCGCTAGACTCTCTGTCATGGCCACTGCCCGCCCCATCGCCGCAGGCATCCTGCTGTTGACCGCGCTCCTGCTTCCCACGTGGGACGTAGAGGCTCGCACTGCCATCCTGAAGGCAGGGGAGGGCTGGAAGCTGGAGGTGGATGGCCAGCCCTACGTGGCGAAGGGAGTCACCTTCAGTGGCACGGGCGGGCCCGCGAACTTCGACAAGGATTGCGAGCAACTCAAGGCCCTGGGCGTCAACACGCTGCGCACCTGGGGCACGGGGGATGAAACCGCCGCGCTGCTCGATGCCGCGCACAAACATGGCCTGCGCGTGCTCGTGGGACTGTGGCTGCGGCCGGGCCGCCCGGGCATGGAGAATGACGACGCGTTCGACTACGTGCGCGACGCCAAGGGCCGTGAGGCGCAACTCCAGGCCACTCTCGCGCAGGTGCGCCGCTTCAAGGAGCACCCGGCGGTGCTCGCTTGGGGCGTGGGCAACGAAGTCATCCTCAATTCGCCGGATGATCCGTCCAAGGTCGCCTACGCGCGCTTCCTGGAGAAGGTCGTCCGCGCGGTGAAGAAGGCGGACCCCGCGCACCCGGTGCTGTCCGTGGACGCTTGGACGCTGGGCATCCCGTTCTGGGAGAAGTACGTGCCCTCGCTGGATGCGTATGGCTTGAACGTCTACGGCCGGGGCATCCACGCGCTGGCGGATGCGGTGAAACAGGCTGGTGGCCGCAAGCCGTGGTTCATCACCGAGTTCGGCGCGCAGGGCGAATGGGAGGCCCCCAAGGACGCTCGCGGCGTGCCCCAGGAACCCGGTGACGGAGAGAAGTACGACGTCATCGTGGACGGCTGGCGCAACGCCCTGGCTCCCCACGTCCAGGCGGGCCGGTGTCTGGGATTGTTCGTCTTCAACTACAGCGCGGCGTTGGATCACACCGGCCTGTGGCTGGGCATGCTGTCCGGTACGTCCACGCGGCCGGCGTGGCACGCGGTGCGGGAGGCGTACACGGGCGTGAAGCCAGCGCCCGAGCTGCCCGTGCCGGTGCGCCTGGAGGTCCGGGGCTTGGAGAAAGACTGGGCGACCGTGGCCTTCGACGTCACCTCCGCCACTCCGCTGGACGTGTCCTTCGCCTACAACTTCCGGGGCGCGTCAGCCCGAGCGGAGCGCGACCGCGTGACGATGCTGGAGTCCCGGAAGGGGACCACTCCCGGTACGTGGCGGGTGCGTCTGCCAGTCGTGACGGGCGCCATCAAGCTGTACGGCCTGGCGAAGGACGGCGCGGGGAACCTGGTCGCGGCCACGACGTCCGTGTCGGCTCCCGCGACTCCCTGAGGCCCTGCGCTACAGTCCAGCGCCATGTCCTGGCGTCTGCTGTCCCTCTTCCTGCTGTGCCTTTCAACGGGATGTGGCCACTACGGTCTTCCCCCGTCCACTGCGAGTCATGGTCACCTGTCGCTGGCCATGGATGCCTACCTGGACGACCCGAGCTCCTATGAGCGCCGCATCGCCCAGGGCACGAACTTCGGGTTCGTCACCACCGACGCGTTTGCTTCCTTGAAGGCCCCTTCCGTGGAGCTGGAGCCTGACCAGGCGCCCCGTGTCTTCGAAGAGGTCGTCCAGGTCCTGAAGGGAAATCCCTCCGACGCGGAGCTTCGCCGCGCCTTCGGGGAGCTGCGAGCCTCATGCGACGCGGACTACGAGAAGGCGTGCGTGTTCTTGAAGGAGCAGGTGCAGCCTTCGGTCATCCTTGAGGCCGCGGCGGTACGCCCCATGAAGCGGGAGCCGCGGTTCACCCACACCCAGTACGCGCTGATCATCCTCGGCTGCCGGCTGGATGTGGATGGCCGCCTGCGCGACTGTCAGGTCATCGAGAGTGGGCCGGAGCATGAAGCAGCGCACCTCATCGCGCAGCTCTCAGAGGACCGGTACAGGCCGTGGATGCTGGCGGGGCATCCGATGAGCCGCCCGTACACCGTCAACTTCCATCCCATCTACGGCAGCAACCGGGGCCCGGACCTGTCCACGGAGTTGAAGCTGGAGTGGGCCCGGAAGCGGGTGGGGTGGTCCCCTACGAGCACCTCGGCCTGGACCAACCTGGCCGCGCAGCTCGCCATCCATGCACCGGATCATCCGCACTATCCCCGGGTGCTGGCCCGGGCCTACGCGATGGCGCCCGAATACTGGTGGATCGCCACGGAGATGGCCTGGCAGCGCGTCCAGGCGGGCCAGCACTCCGACGCGCTGAAGGCACTGCGCCCCGCCATCCGCCGCTCTGCGCTGGGCGAGCACCCCAATCCCTACGTGCTGGAGACCGCCGCCGCCGCGCACTTCGGGCTGAACCAGTGCACCGAGGCGCTGGCGCAACAGCGCAAGGCCGTGGAGCTGCTGCCCGCGAAATGGCCCGCGCCGGAACGGGAACGCTTCGAGCGCAAGCTCCAGGATTACCAGTCCGCCTGCGCCACGTCTCCGGCCACTCCCTGAAGCACCGCGCTCAGGGAGTGAGCGGCCCGTCCTCCGGGAACTGACGCGCCCATCCAGGGGCGAGGTTGGCATTGGCCTTCAACGCCGCATCGCGGTCCGCGCGGGCCTGGGCAGAGGCTGGGTCCTTCGTGCGAAGGATTGCCGCGCGCAGCAGCAGGGCTTCGGGCCAGTTCGGACGCTCCTTGAGCAACGCGTCCGCCAGCGCGAGTCCCTTGGACAGGAGTGGCTCCGGATCCTGCTTCGCGGCGTTTCGCGCCACTGCCCACTCACGGAACAGCTGGCCCTCCTCCAGACGGACCTCCCGATTCAGGGGCTCCACCTGGAGGGCCTCCTCGTAGGACTTCTCCGCTTCGACGAACTCCTTCTCCGCCTTCTCCGGAGCCGTGCGGGCCGAATGGCGGGCACGCAGGCTGAACATCGTCCCGGTGGCGAGATAACGCAGGACGCGGTCCTGGCCGATCCGCTCCATGATGTCGAGGCTTTCCCACGGTCGCTTGAGCACGGGGTCGGGATCCCGGCCCTGCTCCAGCAGGTGGCGCGCCAGGATGTGGGAAACCTTCATGCGGCCTGCGAACTGCTGGTTCTTATGGGTTTTGAAGAAGGGGCGCGCCTGGCTGTAGAACGCATCCGCCCGCTCCGCCTGCTCGGTGGGATCCGCTCCTCGCCACCAGGCGTATTCCGCCCGCGCCGCGTGGACCGACGCCTGCCCGAACTTGCCCAGGTCATGAGAGGGCGCCAGCTTCGCCGCCTGGACCTGGGCCGCCTCCGCTTGATCCAGCAGCGCGGAGGGATCGCCTCCGTGCTCCCAGGTCTCCCTCGCGTGCTCCAGGAGGACGAGCCCCAGTTCGTGATGCAGGGTCGGATTGTGGGCCCCGTTGATGAGGGCATTGCGGATGTTTTGTGCGGCCTGCTCGAACCTCCACGGGGCCGTCTCTCCTTGGGCTCGCTTCCGCAAGGCCTGAGCCACGTCGTGGTGCGCTGTCAGGAGCCACACCTCGGGTGCCTTCGTGTAGCCGCCCCGCATGGCTTGCGACACAGCCTTTCCCGCTTGCTCCAAATCCTCGTCGACATCCTTCGCCGTGGGATTGGAAGCCCGGGCCAGGAGGAGTTCCCCCAACCGGACCCAGTACGCGGGGACACGCTCCTCGAGCGCGACCGCGCTCCGATAGGCTTCGATGGCCTGCTCCTGGTGCTTCCATCCGTTGGAGCCGACCCTCCAACTCCCTACCTGGAGGTCGGCCTCCGTCCAGAGATGGAGGAGCCGGGCGCGCAGGAGGTGGAACCCGAGATCCCGTCCAGGCGGAGGAACGGCCTCCAGCAGATCCAGGGCCTTCTGGAGCTTGTAGAAGTCCACCGGGCTCTCCTTCAGGACCTTCTCGGTCTCCTGCACCATCACCCGGGTCCACTCCATGCGGCCACAAGCGCTCGCAGGCTCCAGCGTCAGTGCATGTTGCGCGGCTTCGACGGCCCTGCTGCGCAGGGAAAGGAAGCCTCCATAGGTGTTCGGTCGCTCCGCGAGCATGGTGAGGAAGCGCGCCTTTTCGCAGGCGAACCCCGCATGGCCGGGATCAATCCGGGTGGCCGCGTCCAGCGCAGCGAGCCCCGTCTGCGCCGGCCCTTGCTCCTCGTCGTCATCGATGGACAGGCGCAGCACGCTCTCTCCGTAGGCGGTACGCACGAGGTTCATCGCGGCGGCCTCGTAGCGTCCCAGGGCCAGGTGGGCTGGGGCGAAGCTCTCCGCCGTGGCCCTGGCATTCGTGAGCGCCTGGAATGAGGCCGTCATGTCCTCGCTCGACTCTTTCGTCCGCTGCTCCCTCCAGTGCCAGGCGGCACGCAGCAGGAACACGTCCGCGCGCATCAGCCGCGCTTCCACGAACCAGGGATGCTTCGTGTTCACGGACTCCAGGAGCGCGAGCGCCGCGTCCAGGCGGTCTTCGTGCATCGCGACCAGCGCCGCGCCGTAGTCCGTTGACGGAGACTCCGCTCCCGCCGCTTGACGCAGCAGCGTGAGCACGGGTTCGCGGTACTTGCTTTCCGCGTCCTGCTCGCGCGCCTTCCGTTCATCCGCGTCGGGAGCGGCGATGGCTTCCAGCCGCAGCGCGCGGTAGCGCTCGCTCAGGAGTTGTGCCCGGACCCACGCCACGCGAGGGTCACGGAAGCCTGCGCTCCAGGCCGCCTCCAACTGTGCGAGCGCTTCCGTTTCGCGACCCAGGACCCGTTCCCCGCACCCGAGCGCGTAGTGTCCGGGCCCCTGGGCCTCCGCGCCTCCGAGGGCCATCTCCGTGGAGACGGTTTCCATCCAGCCGCGCAGCTCCGCCTGATCCGCGCGCACGTCGTGCAGGCGGGCCATGCCCACCGAGCGGGCCCGGGCCTCGATGCGTTCCGCGGCGCTGATGAAGTGCGCGGCCCAGGTCGTGTCCCGCTGGGATTGTCTGTCCGCCGCGCAGGCCGTTGCCGCAATGATTATCAGGACCTGCAAGGCCAGCACGCCGCTCCTGGACCTTCCAGAGGTGGCTTTGCTCGGGACGTCATTCAATGGCGCGGCTCCTGGTGCGTTCCGTGACGGGCCGGAACGTGTGCCATTCCAGGATACAAAGCCTTACGCGGTCATGGGCATTTTGCTTGCGCGACGCACTGAATCGCCACGCTCAAGGCACCTTGGGCATATCCTCGGGGAACTGACGCACCCATCCGGGCGCGAGGTTGGCATTGACCTTCAGCGCCGCATCGCGGTCCGCGCGGGCCTGGGCCGAGGCCGGATCCTTCGTGCGCAGGAGCGCCGCGCGAAGCAACAGGGCTTCGGGCCAGTTCGGGCGCTCCTTCACCAATGCGTCGGCCAGCGCGAGCCCCTTTGCCAGCAAGGGCTCCGCGTCCTGCCCCGCGGCCTTCATCGCCACCGCCCGGTACCGGTTCAACTCACCCATGGCCAGACGGGCCTCCTGACTCCGAGGTTGCTGCTCCAGGGCTTTGGTCAGGGCCGCTTGCGCGTTGTTGAAAAGCGTCTCCGCCTGACTGGCATCTGTCCGCGCCATCCACCGGGCCAGTACGAGGGAGTGCTCCCCCACGATTCGCAGGTAGGAGACCCGGTTGATCACGGTCAGTATGGCCATCAGGTCGATGGACTTCCTCTGTCGCTCAAGGGCGGGCTCGGGATCCCGGCCCTGCTCCAACTCGTAGCGCGCCTGGGTTTGAAGCATCTGCAGGAGGCCCAGGATGGCCTCCGTTTTCGTGGGTCTCTCGGACATGGCTTGCGCGTAGAGGGCTTCGGCCTTGTCCACGTCGGGGGAGGGATCCTCTCCTCGCCGCCAGGCGTACTCCGCTCGGAGCGCGGCGATGTCCGCCCGCCCCAGCACCCCGGGGCCATGTCCGGAGTCCAGCTTCGTGGCTGCCGCCTGTGCCGCCTCCGCCGCGTCGAGCAGCTCCGCGGGATTGCCTCCGTGTGCCCAACGCTCCTTCGCCTGCTCCAGGAGGATCCGCCCCAGGGCGTGATGCAGGGACGACTCCTGGGGCTGCTGGGTGAGCCCGTCGCGGAGGCGTGCCCTGGCGGTCTCCCACGCCTTCCCGGACTCCTCACCCCGGGCCCGGCTTCGCAGGGCCTTCGCCATCTGGACGTGGGCTCCCAGCAGCCACAACCCGGGCGCCTTCGTGCGCAGGGTGCTTGCCTTGGCCCAGGCGGCTTCCGCCTGTTCCAGGTCCACGGCGCCGTCCTCCATCAACGGGTCCATGCCCCGCTCCACGAGCAGCTCCCCGAACTGGATCCAATACGCGGGGATGCGCGCTTCGAGCGCGAGGATGGTCCGCCAGACGTCGAGCGCCTGGTCGCGGTGCGCGCCGTGCCGGTCCCCGACCCGGGTATGTCCCCAGTCGTTCTCGATGATCACCCAGAGTCCGAGGACCCGGGCGTGCAGGAGGTGGAACGCGAGGTCCCGCCCCGCTGGGGGAACGGCCTTCAACAGATCCTGCTCCTTGGGCATATCCGGGCCGTAACCTTCCTGCCTCGCCCTCTCCGCTCGGGACACCTGGGTCCGGATCCGTTCCATGTAGGCGCAGCGGCTGGTGGGGTCCCGGGCCAATATCGCGTCGGTGGTCTCGACCGTTTCGTTGAACAGATGGCCCTGGAAGTGATCCTTGCGACGCGGATGCTCCGCCAGGGCATTGAGCATTCGTGCCCGCTCACAGGGCGGTGCGGGGGCGGCGGGGTCCAGCCGGGACGCGATGTCCAGGGCGCCGAGCGCACTGCCCGCGGGCCCCAGACCCGCTTCGTAGGTCAACGGCACGGTGCCGGGCGGGTCGGTCCGGATGACGGCGATGACGGCGGCCTCGAAGCGCGCCTGCGCCAGGTATGCCTGCATCTGGCTCTCCGCCGTGGTCCTGGCCGCGGCGAGGGCCTCGCGGCCGTGCTCCAGCCGCGCCCGGGCCGCGCCCTCCTGTCCTTCCTCCCACAGCTGGGCGGCGCGGAGCAGCAGCACATCCGCGCGCAGCAGTGGCGCCTCGACGAACCAGGGATGCGAGGCGGCCATGGGCTCCAGCAGGGCGGCCGCCGCGTCCAGCCTGCCCTCATGAAAGGCGATGAGCGCCGCGAGGAGATCCGCCGACGGGGCCTCCTTCTCGCGGGCCTGACGGAGCAGGGCGAGCACCGGCTCGCGGTGCTGACGTTCCGTGTCCTGCTCGCGCACCCTCCGCTCCTCCGGATCCAGCACCGTCAACGCCGTGATGCGCTGCTCGCGGTAGCGCTGGCTGAGCGCCAGGGCCCGGGCCCACACCACCGAGGGCTCACGAAAGCCCGCGCCCCATGCGGCCTCCAGGTGCTCGATGGCCGCGTTCAGGTCGCCCAGGGCCAGCGCCCCCCGCCCGAGCGCGGCATGTCCAGGCCCCTGGGCCTCGGCGCCTCCGAGCGCCATCTCCTTGGACAACGTCGCCATCCAGCCGCGCAGCTCCGTCTGTTCCGCGCGCACATCGTGCAGCCGGGACAGGCCCACCGCGCGGGCCCGGGCCTCGATGCGCTCGGCCGCTTCGGTGAAGTGCGACGCCCAGGAGGTGTTCCGCTGGGAGGGCTTGTTCGAAGCGCACGCCGAGGCCAGGACGAGCACCAGGAGGGGCAACGCCCGCACGGTGTTCCGGGGCCAGCCAGGGGGCGCGGCGTTCGAGGCGTCTTTCAAGCAGACAGCTCCAGGTGTGCGTTCCGGAAGGAAACCGATTTCAGGATACGCAGCTTCGCGGCGACACGGGTTGTTCGCTGGGCCAATTCCGCCAGCGCTGCCTCGCGGTCTAGAGTGCGGACCATGCGTTGGAGCTGGCTGTTCCTGTCCCTGCTGCTTGGATTCACCGGATGTGCCCATTCGGGCGTCCCGACCCTGCCCGCGAGTCATGGCCATCTGATGTCCGAGATGGAGGCCTTCCAGTTGAAGAAGGGCCTACCGTCGTCGGGGATGTGGGACGTCGCGATAGGGGCCGAGGTGGCGCCGAAGCCGCCGCTCAAGCTGGAGCCAGAGCAGGCACCTCTTGTCTTCGAAGAGGCGGTCAGGACGCTGGGTGGGACCCCCGGCGAGGATGCAGCCCTCAGCGCATTCCGGGACATCGTGGCCGCGTGTGTGGCAGGTCTCGCCGAAGCTTGCAGGCTCGAGTCCGAGGCATTCACCGGTCCGAAGGTGAGCTCGCCGGCGGCCTTCACGTATCCCGAGGCGCTGCTCAGGCCAGGTGCGTTCGCCTTCATGGTCTTCCACTGCCGCATCGGCGCGGATGGCCAGGTGCGTGACTGCAAGATCGTGGAAGGGGCGCGGCTGCCCGGCGTCGAGCAGAACCTCGCGGCGTGTCAATTGGCTCGATATCGTCCCGCGACCATCTCGGGGCACCCCGTGAGTGTCGACTACACCTTCCACGTGCGCTTCGTTCCGCAGGGGATCACGTTGAACAGGCATCAAGAACTGGAATGGGCCCGGCTGCGGGTCCGCCAGAATCCCGAGAGCCGTTCGGCATGGCTCAACCTCGCCCGGGAGCTCGCGAAGAATAATCCAGGGGATCCGCTCTATCCCCAGGCCGTCGCCCGCGCCTACTTCCTGGCGCCCAGGAGCGGGTGGGCCGCCAGCGAGGCCGCGTGGCAGCTCGTGCAGTCAGGCCAGTATGCGCCGGCCCTCGGCGCGGTGCGTCCCTTCGTGCGACGCAGCCACAATCCCTATGTGCTGGAGACCGCCGCCGCCGCGCAGTTCGGGCTGAAACAGTGCACCGCCGCACTGGCCGAACAACAGAAGGCCGTGGAGCTGCTGCCCGCGGAATGGCCCGCGCCGGAACGGGAGCGCTTTCAGCGCAAGCTCCAGGACTACCAGTCCGCCTGCGCCCCGCCCAAGTCCGTCAGCGCAGCGACGGATCCTCGCTGATCCGCGCCACCGCGCCGTGCAGGATGCCCAGCTGCCGGGGCACGCGCTCCAGCAGCGCGCCCAGCACGGGGTCGTCACTGGTGCGTGGCAGCGCCAGGGCCGGTAGGGGCGGGGGCTCGCGCCGCTCCTGCAACGCGCTGGCGAGCAGCTCCAGGCTGTCGCTGGCCCGCTGCGCCAGCTGCTGCGGCAGCACCGTGGAGGTCCTCCCATCGAAGCGCCCCGTGCCCAGCGCCGTCACCGCCAGCGCGAACCTGCGCGCGTAGGTGAGCAGCGCCATGCCCGGCTCCAGGTGCCCGGGCGGGCCCCGGTACTCCGTCATCAACCGCTGGAAGGACGACTCCGCCTCCAGCAGCGCCTGGTCCAGGCGGCGGCGCTCCTCGTTCACCGCGGGCTCCGTGCCGCTGCGGTGGGTGACGAGCTGTTGCAGGTACTTCCCGTCCGCGCGCAGGGCGGAGGCCGCCGCGTCCGGGAAGCGGCGGCGCTCCGGGCTGGGCCACAGCGTCCATGAGCCCACCAGCGCCAGCGCCCCCGCGATGAGCACGCCCAGTGAGCGCTGCGACGCCACCGTCCAATCCCCGGAGCTGAGCGTGGCCATCAAGAGATAGTCCGGCGTGAGCAGGACCTGGAACGCGCCGAAGTTCAGCGGCAGCAGCGCCACGGAGATGGCCGTCAGCACGCTGATGACGCCAATCATCATCGGCGGCGTGTGCACCGTGGTCGCGATGAGCGCCGCCAGGCTCGCGCCCACCAGCGTCCCCAGCGTGCGCTGGAGCACGCGCTCCTCCGTGCTGCCCGCGTAGGGCTGGAGGATGGAGATGACCACGAGGCTCACCCAGTGCGCGTCGCCCACCTGCAATGCCCGCGTCAGCCCCAGCGCCGCCGTGGCCACCATCCCCGTGCGCAGCGCGTGCCGCAGCACCACCGAGTCCGCGTGCAGGTGGTCGCGAATCGGCCGCCACAGGGAGAACCCCGGCGCCTGTCTGGGACCGCCCACCGTGCCCTTGCCTCGCGCCGACACCGGGTCTCCGAAGAGCAGGCCCGACGCCGTCTCGTGCGCCACACCCGCGTGCTCGCGCAGCCGGTCCAGCAGCGTGGCGACGTGCGTGGACAGCGGCCCCTTCGCGCTTTGCCGCACCGGGGGCACGGCCATCCTCGCGGGCTGCCGGCGACGGGGTCTCAGCGCCAGCCGGGGCGGCTCGCGCATGCCCTCGTTGCGCTCCTGCCTCAGCGCCCGCGATACCCATTGGTCCATCGCGCCGAAGGCCTCGCACAGCCTGATGACCCGTTCGCGCGTGGCGTGCATGTGCGGGTCGCGCCCCACCACCTGCATCGCCTCCGCCAGAGCACTGAGCAGCGCCACCATGGGCTCCACCAGCTCCACCAGCACCAGCAGGTGTTCGCCGCGCCGGGACTCGTCTGGCCTCCCGCGCCGCGTGGCCGCGAGCACGTCGCGCGCCCGTTCGATGTCCGGGCGGATCCGCGCGTGGCGCTTCAGCCCCGCTGCCCACGACTCGGCCGTGGCTCCATCCCGCGTGGCCCTTCCCAGGTCCTCCGCCGCGATCGCGAGCCCCGCGTACACCTGCGCCACCGCCCGGCGCGCGGGGCGATAGGGCCTGAGCGGCCACAGCAGCAGTGACAACGCCATCGCCCACAGGCCCCCCAGCAGCAATGCCGCGCCTCGCAGCACCGCCTCTCGCGGCGAGGCGGTGGGCGCGCCCAGCGACACGACGAAGATGACGGCGAGCTGCCCTCCCACGGAGCCCGCTGTCTCGCCGTAGCAGCGCGCGAAGTTCGCCGCGGTGACACCCAGGAGCAGCAGCGTGGCGTCCACCACATAGGTGTGGCCCGCGGGCGCGGCGAGCAGGCCGACCAGCGCCCCCAGCACCGTCACCACCCCCATGACGCGCGCCCGCACGCGGTAGGAACCGCCCTTGTCCGCGAGCGTGACGAGCAGCCCCGTGAGGCCCGCCCAGCCGGCCTGGGGCACGGTGGTCAGGAAGGACAGACACAGGGGCAGGGCGGTGGCGACGGCGGCCCGGATGCCCGCCCACAGGGCCGGTCTTCCGGGGTCCACCCGGAGGAGCGACTGGAGGTGTCTCCGCAGTCGATGGCGCATGGATTTCGGGGGAGCGGCGGGCCGTCACCCCAGAGGGTGGCTACGGCCGTCCCCATCCACAGGCGGGGGAAGGTCCTCCCCCTCAAGGCCCGGGCGCCACCCGGGCAGTACCCCGGGCCCCGCGCCACAAGCCCCTCCCTCCCGGAAGGCGGAGGCGGGTGGCCCGGCGTCAGCCCGTTCCCAGGGCGGGCGCATCCTCGTTGGGCGCGCCTTCCGCTTCGAGCGCGGTGCCGTCCCATGGGATGTAGCGCACGCCCGGCATCTGCTCCGGGCCATGGAACTCCAGCGCGCCCACGGTGGAGGTCAGCTTCCCGGTGGGCTTCCACGCAGCGAAGGGGTGGGGCCGGGAGAACAGCTGCACCTCGCAGCGGGCCACGTCGCTCTGGGCCACCATCACGTCCCAGCCCTTGGGGTCGCGGTACGCGTAGCCCACCAGCGTGCGCGGGTCGCACCACGCGCGGCCCTCCACGGCCACGGTGGCGGACGCGGCGCGGAAGGACAGCTCCCCGGACGCGGGCGACGTCACGCGCGACAAGAGCACGTGGGGCATTTCATGGAACGTGTGCTCGGCGTCTCGCGTGCGCAGGTAGATGGGCGACAGCTGTGGGTGGCCCCGCTTGCGCTTCGCGCGCACCGCCATGATCTCCAGCCGCGCGTCCGGATCCTCGGAGAAGCGCGGGCAGTACAGCCACGTCAGCTCCTCCAGCCGCCGGTGGCCCCACAGGTGCTTCTGCAGGCCGGGCGCGCCCTTCACGTCGATGCGCTCGCCGTCCACCGTCACCGTGCCTTCGAAGAGGACGTCGTCGTGCACGTGGGCCACCTGCGTGGGCAGGGGCAGCAGCGCGGTGCCTCGCGGCTCGCGGCGCACGGGCTCCGGGTGTCCGCCCTGGAAGCGCAGGTCCCACGCGATGGAGTGCCCGCCGCTGGCCACCTGTCCGTGGACGTGGCCGGGCGTCAGCTCCGAGTCCGCGATTCGCACGCCGCCGTTCGGCAGCGCCGTGAACGCGGAGGCCGGATGGATGGCCTTGAGCGCCACCGAGGGCCGGTCCTGGGACGCGCAGTCGAACGCCGCCGCCCACAGGGTGGCGCGAGGCTCGCCGCCGCTGCCCGGCGCGGGCGTGAACAGGGTGTAGCGCAACCACCAGGCGCGGTCTCCGCCCGGGTCGAGCACCACCAGGAACCAGATTTCGAAGAACCCCTGCTGATGACCGTTCCAGCGCGGCAGGTTGGCGCGCTTGCGCGACGGCATTTGGATGAATCCCCCTCTTCGCGCGGCGTTCACGGCCCCGACGCCGCGCGCAGACCCTCACGCTGGCAGATGGGGCCCGGTGCGAGCAAGGGGCCCCGGGGTCGCGGATCCGCGAGCAGGGGGACGCTGGTGACTCAGGCTCCCGGAGCGCCCCAGGACACGCGGTACGTGACGCTGTCGTCGTCGAACTGGACCACGTCCACCTGCGTGGCCGGGCCGCTGGCGGCGCGCACCGTGGCCAGCATCACGCCCTGCTTGAAGTAGCGCAGCAGGCCGGGCTCGTTGAGCCACAGGTCCGCCTCGCGCTCGCCGCGCTCGGTGATGCGCACCTCGGTGTAGTTGTTGCCGGTGCGGAAGCTGTGCTGCGTGCGCAGGAGCATCCGCTTGGGCCCGATGAGCCGCAGCACGCCCAGCAGCGCCCGGCCCACCATCGTGTCGCGGTAGCCGTCGATCATCCGCTCGCCGAGCATCCGCCACGCCACCGGATCCGGCTGCTCCGGGTGCAGCGTCTTCGCCGTCAGCGCCACGCAGCGCGTCCACGTGTCCAGCGAGTACGCGGGCTGCAGGGGCCGGTCCAGGTCCAGGCCCTCCTTGCGCAGCTGCTCCTTGAGGGCAAAGGGCACCTTCCCGGAAAGTCCCCGGACGAAGAGTCCTTCGACGATGGTCGGGAATACGAGTTTCTCGGCGGTGGCCATGGGGGCCATTCCGCCCAGCACCGCGCGTTCTGGTCAAGACCTACCGCCCGGGCGACGTCCAACGCCCGAAAGCGCGGTCATCCTCCAGGGCCATTCCACCCGTTCCCGCACCCGTGAAACATCACGTGTATCCGCGAAATTCACGCAAGGTGCGTAAACACTCCCAGCCCTCGCGGGGAGCGTCCATCTGGTAGCGTCCGGGCGCCCTGGCTCCCCCTGGCTGACCTCCCGATGACGTCCCGTGTCCTGACGTGCCTGCTGCTGTCCGTGCTGTGCGCGCTCCCGGCCCTGGGCGCCCGGCCGGTGCCCGCGCCGGCCGCGGACGGCATGGCGATGCTCCAGCGGGTGGATACGGCGCGGGTCCAGGGCAGCCCCAGCACGCTGCGCACGGAGCTGGACGCGCAGCAGGCGAAGGCTCCCAAGGACCCCATGCCCCGGGTGTACCGGGCCTTCCTCGCGCTGCCCTCGGACGAGAGCTTCGCCGAGTTCAAGGCGCTGGCGGTGGTGTACCCGGAGAACCCGTGGCCGCACGTGGGGATGGGGCTCGTCTACGTGCGCTGGGGCATGTTGAAGGACGCGGCCGCGCCGCTGGAGACCGCGCGCAAGGCGGTGCCCGGCTTCGCGCCCGCGCTCTGGGCGGACGGACTGCGGCTCCAGGCGGAGGGCAAGCCCGCGGAGGCGGAAGCCCGGCTGCGTGAGGCGCTGACGAAGCTGGACATCCCGCGCTTCCGCACGGACCTGGCGCTGCTCCTGGCGGGCCGGCCGGGAGCCGCGGCGGAGGCGCGCGCGTTGCTGGTCCGCTCGGTGAAGGACTGGCCCGAGCAGCCGGAGGCGCTCCAGGTGTTGTCGCGACTGGCGCGCGAGGCCGGAGACGCGAAGGCGGGCGCGGAGGCCGGCGCGCTGCTCGTCGCGCTCCAGCCGCATGACCGCGAGGCGCACCGGCGGCAGGCGGAGGCGTGGCTCGCCGCGGGCGACAAGGCGCAGGCGGTGAAGATGCTGGAGCGCTACTCGACGCTCGGGGGCGCGGAGCCCGCGGTGCTCTCCACGTGGGTGAAGCTCGCCGTGGAGCTCGACCGCCCGGAGGACGAGGCGAAGGCCCTGGTGCGCCTGGCCGCGGCGACGCCCAAGGACCCCGAACCGCTCCTACGGCTGGCGACGCTGGCGGAAGCGAAACAGGACGTGGCCGCCACGGAAGCGCGGTTGGATCAGGCGGCGGCGCTGGCCCCGGAGCGCGCGGACATCCAGGTGCGGAGGGCGCGGCTGTTGCTCAAGCTGGAGCGCTACTTCGAAGCCATGGCGGCGTACCGCGCGGCGCTTGCCGCTCCGGAGCGGCCGGTGCCCGAGGCGGCGGAGGAGGCCGCGCAGCTGACCAAGAAGCTGCACCTGCCCGCTTCGCCCGCGAAGGGCACGGTGGAGCAGATCTACGACCGGGTGTCGCTGGGGCTGGTGGCGCTGTACCTGGAGCACCTGATGGAGAAGCCGGACCTCAAGGGCAACCTGAAGGTGCGCGTGGACCTGGACCCCACGGGGAAGGCCACGAACGTGGTGGTGCTCTACGACAGCCTCCAGGACGTGCTCATCACCCACAGCGCACACGTGGCCTTCATGGACGCCCAGTACCCGCCCGGCAGCGAGCCGCAGGTGTACCAGTACGTCTTCCGTCCTCCTCCGCGCTGAGGCGGACATCCGGAGCGTTCTCCCACCGGAAGCCGGTTGACGCTTGGGTCAGCGGACGGCACAGACTGGAAGGTCTCGCGCCAGGAGCCCGCCCGTGAACGCCACACCGCTGACGCCCGCCGCCCTGTGGCCCCGCACGCTGGATGTCACCCGCCACGCGTTGGAGACCGGGGCGCTCCAGCCCATCGCCACGGAAGCGCGCACGGTGCCGGCCGCGAGCACGGAGTTCCAGGTGCGCGTGCTGGGGCGGGTGGCGCTCAAGGAGCGCAAGCGTCCGGCGCCGTCTGGCTCGGAGCCGTTCAACCCGTTCGCGAACCCGGAGCCGGACCTGGTGCTGGGGGACGTGGCGCCCGCGCACGTGTGCCTGCTCAACAAGTTCAACGTCGTGGAGCACCACCTGCTGCTGGTGACGCGGGCCTTCGAGTCGCAGGACGCGCTGCTGACGCCCGCGGACTTCGACGCGCTCTCCACGTGCCTGGAGGGGCTGGACGGGCTGGCCTTCTACAACGCGGGGGAGACGGCCGGCGCCAGCCAGCGCCACAAGCACCTGCAACTGGTGCCGCCGCTGGGGCCAGACCGCCTGCGCGCGCCCGTGGAGGCGCTGTTCCCCGTGCTGCCGGGGCCGGGCCGCGTGGTGGCCGCGGAGTCACTGCCGTTCGCGCACCTGCTGGCGGGCCTGGGGCCGTGGGGCGCGCCGGGGCAGGGCGCGCGGATGCTGGCGGCGTACCGGCTCCTGCGGGACGGGCTGGGCCTGGCGGAGCACGCGCCGTACAACCTGCTCGTCACCCGGGACTGGATGCTGCTCGTGCCTCGGAGCCGCGCGGAGCACCTGGGCGTCAACGTCAACGCGCTGGGCTTCGCGGGGTCGCTGCTGGTGCGCACGCCCGAGCAGTTCGACGCGGTCGCCGCGCTGGGGCCGCTGGAATTGCTGCGCCAGGTCGCGGGCGTGACTCCGTAGGAAGTGTGCAACCGCGCGAGCGGACCGGCACAATGCCCGGGCAGCAGGCTCACCCGTCGACACGGGCAGTCGCACGACGCGGGTGGGGGGCCCGAACCGTATGGAGCGACGACCATGGATGTGAACGAGCTGGCCCGCGTGCCGGGCGTGAATCCCCAGGTTCCCGACGCGGCACGCATCTACGACTACACGCTGGGCGGCAGTCACAACTTCGACGCGGACCGGCAGGCGGCGGAGTACATGTTCTCGCTGCTGCCCTCCACGCGGAAGTGGGTGCGGATGCTGCGCGCATGCCTCCAGGGCGCGGCGAAGCGGTTGTCCGCGGAGGGCTTCACGCACTGGGTGGACTTCGCGTCCGGCCTGCCCACCAACGACCATGTGCACGGCGTGCTGCCGCCGGACGTGAAGGTGCTGTACTCGGACATCAATCCGCTGACGATGGCGCAGGCGCGCGTGCTGTTGGGGAACGAGCCGCGCGTGCGCTACCTGGAGTGCGACATCCGCCAGGCGAAGTCCTTCCTAGAGCGCCCCGACGTGCGCGACTTCCTGGGCGGCGAGCGCAAGGTGGCCCTGGGCGCCAACGGCATCACCGTGTTCCTCAAGGCGGAGGAGAACCAGAAGTTCTTCCGCGACCTCTACGACTGGGCCGCGCCGGGCTCCCGGCTCTTCACCACGTTCGAGACGAAGGACCCCGCGAAGACGACGCCCCAGTGGGAGCAGTTCGTGGGCATGTTCCAGAAGATGGGGGAGAGCTTCGAGCTGTTCTCCCTGCCGGAGTACCTGGAGCTCTGCAAGCCGTGGACGCCGGGCCCCGGTGGCGTGCAGACCGTGAGCCGGTTCCTGGGGCTGCCGGACGACTCCATCACCGAGGAGGACCGGCAGGGCGTGGGCATCGAGTTCTACGCCGTCATCCTGGAGAAGAAGTAGCCGCCGCCTTCGCGCGGTAGCGCAGTCCGATGAGCGCCGCGACGAAGCCCGCCGCGGCGCCCACGCCCAACGCCTGGCGGGGACCGAACGTGTCCGCGACCCACCCGACGATGGGGGCCCCCAGCGGCGTGCCGCCCAGCGCGATGGCCAGGAGGATGGCGAGCACGCGCCCGCGCATGGACGGATCGGTGGACAGCTGCACCAGGCTGTTCGCGGTGGTGGTGAACGTCTGCGCGGACACGCCAATGACGACGAGCGTGACGGCGAAGAGTGCATAGACGGGCATCAGCGCCGCGAGCGTGAGCCCCGCTCCGAAGACCGCGGCCCCCGTCACCAGCAGCCCGATGCGAGGCTGCGCGCGCCGGGCGGAGAGCAGCGCGCCCGTCACGGAGCCGATGGCCATGATGGACGTGAGGAGCCCGTAGCCGCTGGCGCCCTGACCGAAGACGCGCACGGCCATGGTGGAGATGAAGATGGGGAAGTTGAGGCCGAAGGTGCCAATCAGGAAGAACATGGTCAGCACCGCCACCAGGTCGGGCCGCTTCCCGACGTAGACGAAGCCTTCCAGCAGGCCCCCGCGTGTGTGGAGCGCCCGGTCCCTCACGTGCAACTCATTCACGCGAAGCAGGCTCAGCGAGCAGAGCACCGCGCCGAACGAGGCCGCGTTGAGGACAAACATCCACCCGGAGCCCACGGCGGAGATGAGCAGCCCCGCGATGGCAGGACCGAGCATGCGCGCGGCGTGGAACGAGGTGGAGTTGAGCGCCACGGCGTTGGCGAGGTCCTCCTCGCCCACCAGCTCCGATACGAACGTCTGGCGCGCGGGGGCATCGAACGCGGTGACGCACCCCAGGAGGAACGCGAACACGTTCACGTGCCACAGCCGGATGTGTCCGGAGAGCGTGAGCAGCCCCAGGCCCAGCGCCAGCGCGCCCAGGGCCGCCTGCGTGGCGAACAGGAGCTTGCGCCGGTCGAAGTGATCCGCCGCGAAGCCCGTCAGGGGAAGGAGCAACAGCGGCGGCGCGAACTGGAGCGCCATGACCACGCCCACGGCCGTGGCGTTGTTGTGGGTGAGCTGGGTGAGGACGAGCCAGTCCTGGGCGGTGCGCTGCATCCACGTGCCCACGTTGGACACGAGCGCTCCGGCCGCCCACGTCCGGTAGTTGTAGCCGCGCAGCGAATGGAAGGTGCCCTTCATTCCGCGGGAGACCTTATCCGCATGACTCCCCGTTGAGTGCGCAGCGGCCGGACGCGCAGGGCGTGAAGGAAGCGCTGGAGCAGCCCGTGGCCTCGCAGCGGCAGGTGGTGACGCGGCGGGTGAGTGCGTCGCAGCACGGCGCGTAGGACACCGGCGGCGTGCCTGCGTCGGTGCTGGTGCCCGCGTCGGTGCTGACGCCGCCGTCTTCTATTCCGGTGCCCGCGTCGGTGCTGACGCCGCCATCTTCGATTCCGGTGCCCGCGTCGGCCTCCACGCCCGCGTCGACGCCGGCGCCTCCGTCGAAGCTCGTGCCGCCGTCCTGGCTGCCGTGGAGGGTCTCGCAGCTGTCCCGGAGCGACGGCGTGCAGGTGCCGGCCGAGCACGCCTGGAAGCGGATCTCACAGCCGTTGGAGTCCTCGCAGAGACAGGTGTCCACCTGGTTGCGGACGCAGCAGACGGCCCAGGACTCTTCGCCTGGTTCGTCGGGGTCCTCGTAGAGCGGGTCGAAGCAGGCGCCCAGGAGCGCGACGAGGATGGCGATGGCGAGTCGTTTCACGGCGGTTGGGACACCCGGTGCGGCCGG
This sequence comes from Corallococcus sp. AB030, assembly GCF_003668965.1. Taxonomy (NCBI): domain Bacteria; kingdom Pseudomonadati; phylum Myxococcota; class Myxococcia; order Myxococcales; family Myxococcaceae; genus Corallococcus; species Corallococcus sp. AB030. Next base: position 10,687 of record NZ_RAWQ01000072.1, on the reverse strand, counting down.
CCTGGGACATGCCGCCGGGGTACGACTAGTATTCCACAGCCCATCGCGGATGCGATGCGATGTCCCAGGCCGCCGGGGCCGGGTGTCTCAAGGACGAAAAGGAAGGTCGGACCCATCGGATGGCGAGCGGGCTCGGTGCGGAGGAGCTCAGGGAGCTCTACGAGCGCTTCGCGCCCGTGGTGCACCGTCGCGCGCTCGCGCTGCTGGGACGCGATGCCGACGCCTGGGACATCGTCCAGGAGGTCTTCGAGCGCATGTTGACGGCTGGCGCGCGGTTCCGACGGGAGGCCCGTCCCATGACGTACGTGTACCGCGTCACCACCAACCTGTGTCTCAACGCGCTGCGCTCGCGCCAGCTGCGGGAGCCGGTGCTCCTGGAGGCGCCGGAGGCCGCGGCGCTCACGCCCAGCCAGTGGGAGGCCGCGGACTTCATCCGCCACCTCGTGGGGCGGATGGGCGAGCGCGAACTGGAAGTGGCCACGCTGCACTTCTTCGACGGGCTGACCCAGGAGGAGATCGCCGGGATGCTGGACGTGTCGCGAAAGACCATCGTCCGCGACCTGGACTCCATCCGGAAGAAGGCGGCGGAGCTGGGGCGGCTGCCGGAAGCGTTGGAGGCAGAGCGTGGCTGAGCACCTGACACGGCTGGAGTTGGACGAGTGGCTGTCGGGACTGGATGCCTCGGGTCGCGCGGAGCGGCACGTGGCCGCCTGCCCGGCCTGCGGGATGATCGCCGAGCGGATGCGGCAGGCGCGAGCGTCGAGCCTGGCCCAGCCCCGAGCGAAGGCGGTGCTGGCGAGGTTGGAGGAGAAGCGCGCCCGGTCCGCGAGGCCCTGGTGGAGCTGGGGCGTGCCGCTGGTGACCGCGCTGGCGGTGGGGCTCGCGATGGTCGTCTATGTGCCGCGAGGCGCGGAGGACGGCGTGCGGCTGAAGGGGACCGTGGCGCTGCGGCTGCTGTCCGTGCAGGGCACGCCGGTGCAGGACGCGAAGCCCGGCGAGCAGATGACGCTCGCGGTGGGCACGGGGCCGTACCGGAACGTGCTGGTGCTCGCGGTGGATGAAGCGGGCGCGGTGGATCCGCTCTGGCCGAGGGACGGGCAGACGAGCGGCACGGTGGAGCCAGGGGCGGAGGTCCGGTTGTTCCCCGCGTTGGAAGTGACGCCGGGGTCAGTGGCGTTGCATGCGTTCTTCTCGGATGCGCCGCTGGACGTGGAGCAGGCGCGGGAGGCGCTCACTGCGCGCGTCGCGGAGGCGCGCGGGAAGGGGCAGGGCCCGCTGGAGGTGGCGACGCCGGAGACCATCGGGAAGGCGCAGGCGCGCACGCTGCTGAGGGTCGTGCCGTGAGCCGCGCGTTGGGCCTGGGTGTTCGGGTGTTCGCGGTGCCGAGCCCGCTGAGGCGCGCTGAAGAAGGGGCACGCCGCTGGGCGCTTGGCTTGGGGGGACAGCTGCTCGCGGTGCCGGAGCCGCTTCCGGGCGCGGCAGTAGAGGAGTCGCCGCGCTGCCGGGCATGGGGCCTGGGAGTAAGGCTGCTCGCTGTGCTGCTCATGGTGCTGGGCCCGCTTCCGGGCGCCGCCGCGGAGGAAGCGCCGCGCCGCTGGGCGCTGGTCGTGGGAGAGAACCAAGGCCTGGCCAGCGAGGAGCGGCTGCGCTTCGCGGAGACGGACGCGCAGCGGATGCGCGAGGTGCTCCAGGAAGTGGGCACCGTTCCGCCAGAGCGCACGATGACGCTGCTGGGTACGGATGCCGCGAAGCTGCGCGAAGCCCTGGCGCGCTTCCGGGCGCGGCTGGCCGTGGAAGCCTCGCCGAGGGATTGGCTCCTGCTCTACGTGTCGTCGCACGCGGGCGACGGCAGCCTGCACCTGCGCGGCACCGAGCTGCCGATGCGCGAGCTGGTGGACTTCCTCAAGGGTGCCCCGGTGGGAGTGGGGCTGCTCATCCTGGACTCGTGCCGCTCCGGTGTCGCCACGCGATTGAAGGGCCTGAAGCCGGTGGCCGCGCCCATCACGATGGAGGCCTCGGACCTGGAGGGCCGGGTCGTCATCAGCGCGTCTGGCGCGGATGAGTACGCCCAGGAGTCGGATGCGTTGCAGGGCTCCTTCTTCACGCACCACCTGGCGGTGGGTTTGCGCGGAGCGGCCGATGCTTCGCGAGATGGGCGCGTCACGCTGGAAGAGGCCTACCGCTACGCCTACGCGAGGACGCTGGAGTCCACGCTCGTCTCACCGGGAGGCATGCAGCGCCCCACGTTTCGCATGGACCTGAGCGGCCGCGGAGAGTTGATCCTCTCCGAGCCCCAGCGCGCGCGAGGCCGCCTGACGCTCGACGTGAAGGCCCCGGGCCGCTGGCTCGTCATGGCGTCGGAGAGTGGCGCGCTGGTGGCGGAGCTGGAGAAGGGCGAGGGCCCCACGACGCTGGCAGTGGCGCCCGGCGCGTACCGGCTGCTGCTGCGAGCGGAGGACGGATATCTGGAGCGGTCGGTGAGGGTGCCGCTCGACGGAGCCGTGTCGGTGGGAGGCGAGCCCCTGGAGCAGGCAGCGAGGATGAGGCTCGCGCGAAAGGGTGGGGCGGGGTCGACGCTGCTGGTCGCGGTAGGGCCATCGCTGACGTCGGGCATCGTGTCGGGCCTGTCGTCGCTCGCGGGCCTGGACGTGCGCCTGGTGCGCGAAGGGCGGCTGTTCACCGGTGTGGACACGTCGGGCCTGGGGCTCGCGGTGCGGCGGGGGACTGGCAGCAGGGTGTCCTTCCAGCAGACGGAGCTGGAGCTGCGGCTGGGCGCGGGGCCGCATTGGAAGCTCGGAGCCTGGACGTTCAGCGGCGCGCTGGAGGCCGGGGCGCTGGCGGTCTTCCAGTCGCGCATCCCGGATGAAGATGCGCGCTTCGGGCTGGAACCGCTGGCGCTCGTCACCGGGGGCGTGCGGCTGGACGTGCGAAGCCGCCTGTCGATGCTCTTGAGCGCCTCCGCCGGAGGCGTCATGGCGAAGCGAGACTCCGGCACGGCGCTGGTGCCCAGGGCCTCCGCGTCACTGATGGTCGGCTACGCGCTCTGACCTGTCGCGTTCGCCCAGCCTGGCCCGTAGACTTCGCCGCCCCATGCGTGACTTCGACGTGCGACAGGCCCTCACTGCGAGCCTCAAGGCCACTCACGCGAGTGACCCTGGAACCCTCATCCGTGAGGAGCTGGGTCTGGAGCACGGGCAGGTCTTCGTGGACGTGGCCGTCATCAACGGTGAACTCCATGGCTACGAGCTGAAGAGTGAGCGGGACACCCTGGAGCGGCTTCCGCGACAGGTCGAGGCGTACAGCGCGGTGCTCGACAGGGCCACGCTCGTCGTGGGCGCCCGTCATGTGCAACAGGCCCTCGGTCTCATCCCCGCATGGTGGGGCGTCAAGACTGCCACGACCCAGCGCGATGGTTCGGTCAGGTTGAGCCCCTTGCGCAAGGGCCGGCGCAATCCCCAGCAACAGATGTCGGCCCTGGTCCGGTTGCTCTGGCGCGACGAGGCGCTGGAGCTCCTGGAGTCACGGGAGGCCGCCAAGGGATTGCGGAGCAAGCCCCGGAAGATGCTCTACGAGCGCCTGGTGGAAGTGCTGCCAGCTGAAGTGCTGCGCGTGGAGGTCCGCCGCCTGCTCAAGGCGCGTGAAGACTGGTGAGCTGCTTCAGCACCTTCGCGATGTGATGGTTTGTTCCCACCTTGCGCCACACGGCCGGGTTTCCGGGCGTCTCTGCTCCACCGGCGCATCCGAAGATGTAGTCGTCGCCCTGACTGAAGGTGCGCCCGGCGTAGCACTCCTGTTCCACCAGGTACTGTGCCAGCGCGGCGTATTGCTCATATCCGAGTCGCTTCAATGCGCCGCCGCGCACCACGAGCCAGTGGTCGTCCGCCGTGTAACGGATGTTGGGGCTTCCAGAGTGGAGTGCCGCGTCCGCTGAGGGAGGCTGTGCCCCTTGGATGGCGTAGTCGCCGTAGGTGGGCACCCGAACGAGCGACTTCGCTTTCCCGGAGAGGATTCGCCACAGGATCCAGTCGGCACGCTGGACCTTTGTCGGCAGTTTGATGTCGCTGATGGACCGCGGAAATGCGCCGGCCGCCACGGTCAGCGTTCGAAAGGCCATCAGCCCATCGATAGCGCCGATGACGCCCGGGAGACTCTTCGAGAGCACGCCCACGTCGTCTGCCGCGATGGGGCCCAGGTCCAGCACCAGGTCGGCGGCTTCACGAGTCGTCCCTGTCTTTCGAAGGGTCGACGAAAGCGCCTCGTCGAGGTCGTCCCCGAACAGCTCCTTCTTGCGAATGCGGACGCATACACCCCGCTGGTCTTCGGCGACCGCAGACCTGACCGCGACCTGGTATTCGGAGTCACGCTCAGGGCCTGTGACAGGGACGAGCGCGACTCCAGCCTCCCTGGCCTTCGCCAGGACGTAGGTCAGGGGATGTTCTCCGGAGGCCATCGTCTGCGCGGGTGCCAGGTGAAGCCCGTCGATGAAGGCACGGCTATTCGGGATCGACTTCGCGAGATGAGGCCCCGTCCTGGCAAGCAACTCCTCCAGCGTTTCCATGCGGAGGGTCTTCCGCCTGTCTTTCTCTCGCTTGGGCTTGAGCGGCCGGATTTCGAAGAGCGGGGTCACCCGCTGGCGCTGCGCGGCCTCAAGCTGCGCGAGGGCATCGCGCTCTCCCTGCATGAACTTGAGGATGGGCACGTAGTGCGTTCGGTTGAAGCCTTGTGTCACCTGGATGTTCCCCCCGGGATGTGACGCAAGCCTGCCTGGGTCGTGCCATCGCGTGGCGGTCCCAAAGGAGGTATTGCGTTGGAGGCCACTCTGCCATCCAGCCCTGACACACCAGACCGGTCAGTCGTCAGCGGCTGATGCTTCCAGGTAGAACACGCCTCGCCTGTCTTTCACCGGAGCCACCCATGACCCTGCGCCGCCACTTTCTGCTCACCGTCACGCTGGGCCTCACCCTGGGCTGCGCGGGCGCGAAGCCCACCGTGCCCGCACCCGCTGAACCGGGCGCGCTGGAACGGGTGGCGCTGGTGCATGGTGGCGCGGGGCCGTGGGCGGTCGCGGGCTACCGGATGGGCGATTACGCGCTCCAGCAACTGGGCCTGCCCCGGGGCAGCTTCAAGCTGGAGGTCGTCCATCACAGCCCGGCGAAGGTCCAATACACCTGCGTCGCGGACGGCGCGGCGGCGGCCACCGGCGCCAGCCTGGGCAAGCTCAACCTGTCGCTGGAGACCACACCCTCGCCGGAGGATGTCGCGACCACGTTCCGCAACCGCGACACCGGCCAGTCCCTCACGCTCCGCCCGTCCGCCAGCTTCGTGCAGCGCTTCCGGGACGTCCCGCGCGAGAAGCTGGGCGAAGCGGGCCGGGCCGTCCTCACCCTGCCAGACGCCGAAGTCTTCGAGACCGTCACGCCTGAGCGGAACGCCGCTCAGAGGACGACGAGCGAGATGGCCAGCGCCGGCAGCGCGCCCTGGACGATGCTGGCCACGAGGAATTTCCGGTTGCTGCTCACCAGCACCACCGCCGCCGCCAGCATGCACCCGCAGCCGAACACCACCGCCGCCACGCCCGACGCCACCGCGCCCGAGTGCACCACCGCCACGCCCACCAGCACGCCCACGGCGAGGAACAGGTTGTAGAAGCCCTGGTTGAGCGCCATCGGCTTCACCACGTCCGCGTCCGCCTGCGACTTCAGCCCGAAGCGCTTCCACACCTTCGGCTGCGAGAAGACGATGCTCTCCATCACGAAGAACAACACGTGGATGAGCGCGGCGATGACCGCGAAGACCTGTGCCAGTGGCGACATGATGACTCCCCCTCCGGGGTTGGGATATTCTGAACCAGTCAGTTCCGAATTCATATTGAAACGGTCAGTTCAGAATTGTCAAGGAGGGTGACGTGGCGCGGACGCGGGCGTTCGACGAGACAGAGGCGGTGCGGGCGGCGTTGGGAGTGTTCTGGTCGCGCGGCTACGAGGCGACGTCGCTGTCGGACCTGGAGGCCGCGACGGGGCTGAACCGCTCCAGCCTGTACCAGACGTTCGACAGCAAGCGCGGGCTGTTCGCGCGGACCATCGCGCTGTACCTCCAGGAGGTCATCGGGCCCCGGCTGGGTGTCTTCGCGAAGGACGCGCCGGGCCTCGAGCAGGTGACGGAGTACTTCGAGTCGCTCGCGGCGACCATGGCCACCGCGCCGCCAGCGCTGACCCGGCGGGGCTGCCTGCTGGTGAACACGGCCACGGAGCTGGGCCCGCATGACGCGGAGGCAAAGCAGGCGGTGGAGGACTACCGGGCGCTCCTGCGAGGCCACCTGACGCGGGCCCTGGAGGGCGCGGCCCGGGCGGGCGTGTTGCCGCGCAAGACGGTGGCGCGCCGGGTGGAGCTGCTCCTGGGCGCGGTCATCGGGGTGCTCGTCACGGCGCGCGTGGACCCGGCGGCCGCTGCGAAGCTGGCCCAGGCGACGGCGAGCGAGGTGGCGGGCTGGGCGGGGTAGGGGGGCGCCGGGCTTGTCCGGCGTGGGAAGGCTGGTACAAGGGCGCGATCTCCCGAGGCGCCCCGTGCCTCCGTCCCCCGAGGCTCCGATGGAATTCTCCGCGCTCTCGCTGTCGCCCCCGCTGCTCCAGGTGCTGGAGGAGTTGGAGTTCAAGACCGCCACCCCCATCCAGGCACAGAGCATCCCGGTGCTGTTGCAGGGAAAGGACCTGGTAGGCCAGGCGCGCACGGGCAGCGGGAAGACGGCGGCGTTCGCGCTGCCCATCCTGCAGAAGGTGAAGCTCACTCAGGACCGGCGGCTCCAGGCGCTGGTGCTCTGCCCCACGCGCGAGCTGTGCGCGCAGGTGGCGGGAGAGATTCGCAGGCTCGCGCGACGCATGCCGGGCGTGCAGGTGCTGGCGCTCGCGGGCGGGCAGCCCATCCGGCCGCAGGTGGAGGCGCTGGAGAAGGGCGCGCACATCGGCGTGGGGACACCCGGGCGCATCATTGACCTGCTGGACCGCGAGGTGCTGGACACACGGCACCTGGCCACGGTGGTGCTGGATGAAGCGGACCGGATGCTGGACATGGGCTTCCGGGAGGACATGGAGCGGGTGCTCGGCGCGACGCCCTCGAAGCGGCAGACGGTGCTCTTCTCCGCGACGTTTCCGGACGACATCGAGAAGCTGAGCCGCGCGTTCCAGAAGGACCCCGTGCGGGTGTCGCTGGCGCAGGAGGAGGCCGCGCCGGACATCCAGCAGGTGGGGTACGCGTGCACGCCGGAGGAGAAGCAGACATTGCTGTTGCGGCTGTTGCGCCAGCACCAGCCGGCCTCCGCCATCGTGTTCTGCAACTTCAAGGCGGTGGTGGTGGAGCTGACGCGAGCGCTGGTGCAGGCGGGCGTGAGCGCGGACGGGTTGCAGGGCGACCTGGAGCAGTTCGACCGGGACCGGGTGATGGCGAAGTTCCGCAATCACAGTACGCGCGTGCTGGTGGCCACGGACGTGGCGGGCCGGGGCATCGACGTCGAGGCGCTGGACGCGGTGGTGAACTACGAATTGCCGCAGCAGCCGGAGGCGTACGTGCATCGCATCGGCCGCACGGGGCGCGCGGGCCGTCGCGGGCTGGCGCTGTCGCTGGTGACGCGCTCGGACAGCCGCAAGGTGGAGGACATCGAAGGGACGACGGGCGTGAAGCTGGAGAAGGGGGACGTGGACGCGCTGGTGCCGGAGAACGTGCCGGGCGTGTCGCTCATCTCCGGCTGGGAGACGCTGTCCATCTCCGCGGGGCGCAAGGACAAGATGCGGCCCGGAGACATCCTGGGCGCGCTCACGGGCGATGCGGGCGGGTTGAAGGCGGAGGACGTGGGCAAGATTGAAATCCACGACCATCACGCCTTCGTCGCCGTCTCCAAGCGCGTGGTGAAGGTGGCGTTCCAGCGGCTGAGCGAGGGCCGCATCAAGGGCCGCAAGCACCGCATCGAACGCGTGCGGTGAGGGACTACTAATCTCATTCGAAATTAGTAGTAGATTGGGAGTTCAAGCCCATGCGACTCCCCGCGACGCCTCCCGACCTCCATGCATTCGTCCAGACGGTGGCAAGGTCAGGGAAGGAGCACCTTGTCGCTCTGCTGGAGCACAAGGCCGTGGGGCCAGAGCTCGACGGGCGTTATCTCCATTGGGACGAGCTTCGCCGGCATCCCGCGCCAGAGGGCATGACGCATGAGGAGTGGTGGTACCGGGTCAAGACCGCGCGAACCACGTTGGGCGCCGACCTGCCGCTCCTGGACAAGACGGGGCAGCCGTTCTCCTTCACCCGTCCTGACGGGCTTTTTTCGGGCCTGCACCGGATCGACCGGCAGCTCGGAAAGGGGCTGGAACTGGCGGACCCTCAACTGGCCAATGCAGGCGTCCGGGACCGATACATCGTCGAATCGTTGATGGAAGAAGCCATCACTTCCAGTCAGCTGGAGGGTGCCTCCACGACCCGAAAGGTTGCCAGGGAGATGCTGGAGCAGGGACGTCCGCCTCGGACCAAGGACGAGCGGATGATCTTCAACAACTTCCAGGCCATGGAGCTGATGCGCCGGAATGCGCATGTGCCGCTGACGACCTCCCTGCTCCTGGAGCTTCACGAAACCATCACGCGTGACACGCTCGACCCAGGCGAAGAGGGCCGCTTGCGGCACGGCGATGAGCCCGTCACGGTCCAGGACCGGGCGAGTGGAGCGATCCTCCACGTCCCCCCTGATGCCAGTGAGCTGCCCGGCCGATTACGGAAGCTCTGTGCGTTCGCGAATGGCTCCGACGGGAGCGTCTTCATCCATCCCGTCGTGCGCGCCATCGTGATCCACTTCATGCTCGCCTATGACCATCCCTTCGTGGATGGCAACGGCCGCACCGCACGGGCGCTGTTCTACTGGAGCATGATCCGGGAGGGATATTGGATCGCGGAGTTCCTCTCCATCTCCCGGATCATCCAGCGCGCCCAGATGCAATACAGCCGGGCGTTCCTGTTCACGGAGACGGACCGGGGAGACCTCACCTATTTCCTCCTGCACCAACTGGACGTCATCCAACGCGCGACCGATGACCTCTACGCGTATCTGGAGCGGAAGGGGCAAGAGGCCCGGCAGGTGGATCTCCTCCTCAAGGAGGATGCGGGCCTCAATCCCCGGCAGCGGGAATTGCTGGCGCATGCCCTCCACCATCCGACCGCGCGCTACGACATCCAGTCGCACCGGCGTCGGCACGGAGTGGTTTATCAAACCGCCCGACAGGACCTGCTCGACCTCGAAGCCGCGGGGTTCTTGGAGAGAGAGCAGGTCGCACGGGCCTACTTCTTCTCGCCTGTTGCCCACCTGGAGAGACGGCTCAAGAAGCACAAGCCCTGAGGCGGGTCACCCCGGCGCGCTCTTGCGCTCCGTCGCGACCGGCGCCTGCGTGTGCTTCGCCAGCGCCTCCATGATCTGCTCCGCCTTCCACCCCGGATCCAACACCGGGCAGAAGTAGCCCGGACCCGCGCGTTCGCGGACGGCCCAGGCGAAGAAGTCCCTCGCCACGGTGTGGACCTCTTCTGGCAGGAAGAGCGCCGCCACGTCGTACTCCGTGAAGCGCATGAGGCCTGGGACGCGCCACTCCCGCTCCCAGTCGAAGCGGTAGCTGTAGGGCGCGTTGTGCGCGTCACCCTGGATGTCCACGAAGGGCGTCACCGCCCACACGGGCTCCTTCTGGGGCTCCTTCGCCGCCAGGGCCTGGTCCAACTGGTGCTTCATCGCCAGGTGTGCCGGGGAGCCGTATTGCACGTACCAGACAGGGCCTCCGCCCTGCGACAGGATGAAGCTCTTCCGGAAGGCGATGCCGTACAGACTCCGGCGCTGCACCAGCCTCGCGAGTTGATCCAACGGAATCTCGCTGAAGCACACCGAGCGGTGCCGGTCCGCCACCGCCGCCTCCCGCCGCGCGATGCCAAACCCCTCCGCGCCCGGGATGAGCGTGCGCGCTCCCAGGATGCTCATCATGTTCTGGTAGGCGTCGTGGTACGGGGGCCCGGGCTTCGTGAAATGCACCACGAAGTCAGACATGTCCCGCCACTGCGCATTCGCCTGATACCCGAGCATCGCCTCGCGAGTGTCCCGGCCCGGTCCCTCCTTCGCAACACAACGTGCCGGGTTGTCCCAAGGCCTGCCCGCTCTCCTGACGTGCGAAGGCGTCAGGACAGGCGGACGGGCGCTGGCTCCCTCGGCCGCGATAGGCGCATCAATGCCAGGCCCGCGAGCACCGCTCCTGACGCCACCGCCGCCTCCCGCGCGCTCGCGCCGAAGGCCACCAGCGTCAGCCCCAGCACCAGCGTGGGCACCGCCAGCAGCGCGTGCACCGGCCGCAGGTTCCGCTCCCGCCGCAGAGACAGCACCGCGAGCGCCGCCGCCGTGACACCGAATTGCATCAGCACCGCGATGGCGGAGAGCGCGAAGAGCTCCGACAAGTCCCCCAGGTTCACGAACCCCAGCACCAGCGCCCACGTCACCGCCAGCGCACGCATGGGCACTCCCGACGCCGACATGCGCTCCAGCCCGAACAGCGAACGCTCTCCGGAGGCCAGCGCGGACAGGTAGCGCGGCGTCGTCACCATCATCCCCACGCAGATGCCCAGCGCGGACACGCTCGTGCCCGCTCCCACCAGCCGCTCCAGCCCCGCGCCGCCCCACACC